>NZ_JABERK010000010.1:0-144488 GCF_013004315.1 Acinetobacter sp. ANC 5378 | reverse complement strand
AAATACGGTATTCTGATGTGACAAAACCTGAATCCTGGTCGTTAAAGTGTTTGTTTGCACTCATATTTTAACTGTTCGGACTCAGGTTTTTTTATTTAAATCAAACTATGGGACAGCAGTGACCGAGAGGGTCGCTTTTTTTATATCTGAAGTTTGCTGAAAAGTGCGGTTATTGGGATTTAAGCAAATCCTGAAACTTGCTGCGTAATTTCATTAATTTGGGTGGAATGGCAAAATTACAGTAGCCTTGAGATGGATTTCGGGCAAAAAAATTCTGGTGATATTCTTCGGCAGGGTAGAACTTGGGTGCAGGACTCAGTTCAGTCACAATATTCAGACCTTCTGCTTTCAGGGCATCAATGGTTTGTTGTGCCTGCTGTTGCTGTTCATCATTCAGGTAATAAATCACAGAACGATATTGAGTACCGACGTCATTGCCTTGACGGTTTAACGTCGTTGGATCATGCGTGGTGAAAAATACATCCAAAAGCTGAGCAAAGCTAATTTGTGTTTCATCATAATCAATCAAAATGACTTCCGCGTGGTTGGTATCTCCACGGCAAATATCGTCATAACTTGGATTGTCGGTATGGCCACCTGCATAACCACTAACCACTTTTTCTACGCCTTTCAGCTGTAAAAATATGGCTTCAACACACCAAAAACATCCACCACCAAATAATGCCTGTTGCATGGTTTTATCCTATATTTGTTTATTTTTTTAATATATGGGCTTTTTATGAAGCTACAATGTATTTATTTATGCATTTTATATACAAAATCCTGAAATTTTAGGCTTTTTATCTGCATTATTTAACGCGGTTGAACCGGACTGGTCAATTGAATAAGAAGATTGCCATGACGATCAAGCAGTTTGAGTGTTTTGCCAAAGACTTGATAGTTTGCCACTTTAGTTAGTGCTGCATTAAATTGTTGCGATACATTGTTGCCATCTAAACATGCCATTTTGGTGCCTGCCATTTGGCTCAAGATTAAAGTATCGCGTCCCGCTGCATAGCTTCCCATAATCCGATTACAACCATCGGCACCACTGACGTGTTTGGTTGCAGCATCAAACTGTAAGCTTGGAATATTGTGTGCAGTGGGTGAGGTCTTAATTTCAGTATTGCCAATATGCGTTGCAATCCAGGTACGGTTTTGTAATTGAACTAAATTTGCAGTTTCAATCGTAGAAGATGCGTTAGGTATCGTTTCACAACCTGTAAAAGCAAGAGCTGCAGCAATCATGCTGACAGCACATAATTTTTTTAACATATTGGAATTCTCGTTCTTGATTTAACTTACGTTCTATATAAACAAAAAAATAGCCATTTAACTAGGATTAAATGTATGTTTTATATATTTTTTTGCATTTCTTATTATGGTACATCTACAGTTTTAGGTTTCGGTAAACTCTGACGAATAAGGGTTGAATATTGAGTGCTGCTCATATTGTTTAACGCACTGACACGTGGGTTGATGTAGGCAATTTCATACCACTGTTGCATGGTTAAATCGTGTGAAATGGCATGCAGGTCATACAGATAATTAGGTAAATAGCCAGAAGCCAGCAGGCGGTAATCGGTTGGCAAGTGCCTTTTAGATACTGCTTGTACCATATCAAATACCAGCGTGGTGCAGTTACTGGTCAGGCTGTTATACCATTTTGGCTGATTTCTTAATTCATTGGCTTTATACAGATATTCTTCAAACAAGGCGCGTCTTTCGGTTTTCGACATATTGACCGGGAAGAAATAGACATGTTCGCCCCGAATATTGCTGCGGGTATAAATCAGATCTTTTTCATCTGCTGCGATCAGGCTGAGTTCGTATTTTCTAAAAAAACCGCCATAGGTGGAAAATTCTTCATTTTTTTGTTTACGAATTTCAATCGAAAAGGTCAGTGGTTTGCTATTGGCAAAATCAAAACTGACTAGGGTATGCGCGATGCGTGGTCCCATCCAATAGGAGGTGATGATATTCACGCCGCTAATCTGGTCTAAATCAAACTGACGGGTTTCCCAATGCTCATCATAGCTGCCATCCGTATGCCAGTTAAAATTACGTACATTGTGTAGCGTGACCAAATTGCCCTGTTGTTCATAAGACAATATTTGGGCAACTTCGGGATTCCAGTCACGATCTTGTTTGGCTTCCAGGTTAAAATACCAAAATAAGCCCAACAGAAAACCAAAGATATAAATCAGTATATCTATATGGCGGTTAAATAAATTTTGGGTGATATAAATACCGAGAATACTTAAAGCAAAGACAATCCAAATGCCAATCATTATGCGGGTGACCAACCAGCCAAAAGGTTCTTGAAACCACAACGCAAGACACAGCCAAATAGAGGACACAATAACGAAAAGGCTAAACATGGAATGGAGTAAAGCCATGCCTAGAGCAGCGAAAAATTCCCTTTTTCCAATATTCTGCATATTTGACTGTTATAAGTAATTATTACCTTTATTTTCGGTAAGTTGCGAACTCAAAAGCAATCCCAGTTTTGTCGTCAATATGTTGTTCAGACGCGACCTTTTTAAATTCAGCTGGAATTTCTGGATAGTAGGCATCGCCTTGAACATCAAGTTCAACATGGGTCAGTTCTAAACGGTCGGCAATGTCCATAGTCTGTTTAAAGATCTCACCGCCACCGATAATAAAGATCGCTTCCGGCTTTTCTGAGGCTTGCACATCGGCAACCGCTTGAGCTAAGGCATCTTCAATCGAGTAGGCAACTTTAGTCCCTTCAAATGACCAGTCGGTGTCACGGGTAATCACCCAATTGACCCGTTTTGGCAAGGTGCGTCCCATCGATTCCAAAGTCTTACGACCCATGACCACGACACCACCTTGGGTGATTTCTTTAAAGTGCTTGAGGTCAGCAGAAATGTGCCAAGGTAAGTCATTATTTTTACCAATGCAGCGTTGTTGATCCATGGCCACGACATGAACAACTTCTAAATTTTGAAAGGTCATAAAATTTTCCCTGTATTTTTTATACTCAGATACGTTTTCCCCCTTTTGCAAAAGGGGGAATTAAAGGGGGATTTTAGAAATTAAACCGCAACCGGCGCTTTAATCCCTGGGTGTGATTCATAGCCAATAATTTCGATATCTTCAAATTTAAAATCGAAGATGTCTTTCACTTCGGGATTCAATTTTAATTGGCAAAGCGGCAAAGGTTCACGGCTGAGCTGTAATTTTGCCTGTTCAAAATGGTTGGCATATAAATGGGTATCACCACCAGTCCAGACAAAGTCGCCTACACCCAGGCCGCATACTTGCGCAATCATATGTGTGAGCAGGGCATAACTGGCAATATTAAATGGCACACCTAGGAACACATCCGCACTACGTTGATAGAGCTGGCAAGACAGTTTTTCGTTCTGGACAAAAAACTGGAACAGGGTATGGCAAGGTGGAAGGGCAACATTTCCCGCTTCATTCGGGTTCCAGCCCGATACGATTAAACGGCGTGAATTGGGATTGATTTTAATTTCATTAATCAGCCATTTGATCTGGTCAAAACCATCTTGCTCATATAAGCCATTTTCTTTTTTAGTTGCGCCAAAGTTACGCCATTGATGACCATAGACTGGACCCAATTCGCCTTCAGGACGACCAAAACGTGCAGTTTGTTCTGCAGTGGACCATTCATCCCAAATCGAAACTTTATTGTCCTGCAAATATTTGACGTTGGTATCACCTTTTAAAAACCACAACAATTCAATCACGATAGAACGGAAATGAACTTTTTTAGTGGTCAATAAAGGAAAACCTTTGGAAAGATCAAAGCGCATTTGATGACCAAATACAGAACGTGTACCTGTTCCAGTACGATCGCCTTTGTCGCCACCGTTGTCGAGGATATGTTGTAAAAGGTCTAAATACTGACGCATGTCTCTCTCATAATCGTGTGAATTTCATGTGGCACATATTAGCCTTTTTTTACCGGTGAGGAAACTCTATCAAGGGAGCAGATAGGTAAATTAAAATCTGCGAGTTAATTTTTATAAGATAATGATTTATATAGGTATTATTGGTATTTTATTGTAATCTAAGTCATCACCTCCAATCTTGACTGGATTGGATGAAAAATTATAAGGGTGAGGAAAATGGATCGATTTTTCTGGAAAGAATTTTTCAACCCCCTAAAAAAACTCTATTAGGTCATTTGGTATTAAATATTCGAAATAGTTGCATGATCCTGCATGAGAACAAGCAGGGCTTAAAAAATTACAATATATAGCCCATGTCAGATTTTGAAATTTAGACCGTTTTATTCCATCAAATTATGGCTTAAAGACTCGAAACTTAATAACAACCTAGTGTTGCTCGAATGAACATCAATTAAATTTTTACTGGTATTGGATTATAAAAATTAACAAAAAATAATCATTTAAGTCTATTTCAAAGGCTTTAGTTAAATTTTATTACATTTGTTGCATGAAAAATCACATTTTACACGGTACTATCTTTGCCGTCGAAATGAGTGAAAAGCCCGAATTTTAAGGGTTAGGAGTCGTTATAAAGAATGGTTTATGATCATAATGTAAACATGAATGAAGTATATGCTCCAGTCCAGACAAACATCGTAATTCGTTCCCAATCTGGTAAGAATTCTAAGAAAAATACGGAATCCAAGTTCGTTCAAGCCTTCCCAAAACAGAACATCATTGCAAGCAATGGACAGCGAATAGATATTAATAAATTCACCAATTTCTTGCAGGGTATTAGCTCATATAGCAGTTCACAAAAGTGTGCGAAAAGTATTCGTCTTGCTTTGGAATCGGCAGGTGCACGCTTTCAAAGTCATCCCGTTGCTGCGGCAGACTGGGGTAATACTTTAATGAAAATTGGCTATCGACAAATTAATCCTAAATTCGATGCCCCTAAAGAAGGCGATATTTATATTATTGATCGGACTGGTAAACATGTGTATGGACATATTGCAGGGTTTAATGGCACGCAATGGGTCTCTGACTTTAAGCAAAAAAGTTATGACGTTTATAATGAAAAAGGTCTGACCTATAAATATTATCGTCCGAGTTTTTAAGTTTTCCTGGAAAACTGCTTAAATAAAAAAAGCCTCTTTAGAGGCTTTTTTTATTGTTTAGCTTAAGGCAATTGTTTGATGGGACTGCCACCTAAAGCCTGCATCAGAGTCACATAGGCATTGTATTGACTCTGCTTGGTTTGAATTAATGACAGTCGTGCATTGCGTGTGGTTTCTTGTGCATCGAGCAGGTTTTTCAGCGCGATGGCACCGTTGCGGTAACGCACTTCAGTTAAACGTTCAGTCTTCTCGGCAAGTTGCACATTTCGTTCCTGCAAAGCCACCTGCTTGTTTAATTCGGTGCGTGCAGATAGCGCATTTTCCACATCGGCAAAAGCCTGATACAAGGTTTGGCGATATTGCATAATCGATTTTTCATAATCCAGATTACTGATCTCCACATCTTTCTTCATATCGTTATATTGCAGGAACGGCAAGCTGAGATTCGCCCCCAAAGTTAAAGCAGGGTTCTGCAACAGGTTGCTTAACGATGTGCTGGAAGAACCTAAATTTCCGGTCAGACTAATGGAAGGATAATAGCTGGCTTTAGTGGCATCTTTGCTTGCCAAGGCCTTACGTAAACGTAATTCGGACGCTTGTAAATCCGGACGACGCGATAGCAAGTCAGCGGGCAAGCCAGTCGACACAGCCGGTAGGGCAATTCGCGGTAAACGGGACGGTTCCTGAATATTCAGTTGCTGGACGGGCATGTTAAGTAGAACCGCCAAAGCCGTGCGCGCTTCAACACGCTGCTGTTCAATCTGACTTAAGCTCGCTCTCTGGCTTTGAACGGATTGTTCCGCCGAGGTGAGGTCCAGACCTGAAACTGCCCCAGCACGATATTGGGTACGGACCAGTTCATAGATTTTTTGCGTACTGGCCAGGTTTTGCTGTGCAACGGCGTAACGCTCGTTCAGATAACCCAATTCCCAGTATAAATTGGCAGTGGTCGCCACCAGACTTTGTGCGGTACTTTGCAAGTCCTGTTCGGTCGCTAGCGCTTCCCATTTACTGGCTTCAGTTTGACGCGCCAGTTTGCCGAATAAATCCAGTTCATAGCTCACGCCGCCACTTAAAGACAAACCACGTGAAGCATCATCCCCAGAATTCAGGTCAATACTATGTCCTGCTGAAACGCTGGAACTGACCCGTGGACCTTGCTTGTTTTGAGCCAAACCAGCTTGTAGACGTGCCTGCTGCAAGTTAATCCCTGTAACAGCTAAATCGGTATTAGTCGCTAACACCTGATTAACCAGTTGATTCAGCTGCGCATCGCCAAACAAGGTCCACCATTGATCGGCATAGACATTAGCATGCACCTGCTGGCTGAGTGCTTTATTGTTCTGGAAATTGCCTGGAATATTTACGGCAGGTTGTTCATACGGTGTTTTTACCACCGCAGCACAACCGACCAGTGATCCAGTTAAAATAAGACTAGCGACAAGTTTGGTAAAATTCATTTGCATTCTAAGTATCCTTATTCGCGAGAAAGTGCATCGACAGGATTAAGCTGTGCTGCATTACGGGCAGGGATAAAGCCAAAGATAATCCCGATCATGCTGGAACAGACAAAGGCCGCAATAATTGATGTGGTTGAGTACGCCATCTGGAAAGTTCCCCCAGCAAAATGACTAATCAGCTGCCCAATACCTAAAGATAAAAGCACCCCCAAGATCCCGCCTAAAATACAGACCAGCACGGCTTCAATCAGAAACTGCTGCAAGATGTCACTTTGACGTGCACCGACCGCCATACGCACCCCAATTTCCTGAGTACGTTCGGTCACCGAAACCAGCATGATGTTCATAACCCCGATCCCCCCGACAATCAGGGAAATCACCGCAATTGCAGACACTAACAGGGTCATGGTTTGCGTGGTTTGCTGAATGGTTTCACGAATACTGTCAGAGTTTTGGGTAAATACGTCTTGTGCGCCGTGACGTTGTACCAGCAGGTTCAGAATCGCATTTTCAGCCGCAGCACTCGGGTATTCATCTTTAATCCGGACAATGATATTACGCACATTGGATTGCCCTAGCATGCGACTCATCACCGTCGAGTAGGGCAGGTAAACATTCAGGCTGTCCGAGTTACCCATCATCGATTTTTGCGCTTCAATCACGCCAATAATACGACTCGGTACACTGCCCAACAAAATGACCTGACCCACAGGATTGGTGCCATCATTAAAGAAAGTATTCTTGGTATTGCTGTCAATCACTACGTCTTGGGCACGTTCAGTAACACCTTCTTTGTCAAAAGGTTGTCCGGATTCAAAGGTCATGCCTTTGACATAGAAGAATTCTTCACTGACACCATTCACCGTTGCAGAAGCTTCAGTATCTTTAAAGCGTGCGGTGATGCTGTTAGTCACGGAAGGACTGACACCATCGACATATGGTTGTTCAGCCAAAGCTTCAGCATCAGCAGGAACCAGTGTTTTGACTTGGGCAGTTTTGGAGTTATCACCAAATCCACGACCTTGATAAACGGTAATGGTATTGGTACCCAGACTACTGATATTTTCCAGAATCTGTTTCTGTGAGCCATTCCCTAAAGCGACCACCGATACCACCGATGCAATACCAATAATGATCCCGAGCATGGTCAGGAAGGTACGCATGCGGTGCGCATTCATGGCAAGCAAAGCCATGCGGAAGGCTTCGCCTAGTCGGTCGGCAGCAGAGCGCCAGGACGGAGTTTTCTTTTGCGGAGTACGATCAAGCTGCTGCTTTTCCAGAACTTCACCATCGGTTTCAGGAACATTCGGTTTATCTGAAATAATGTTGCCATCACTGATTTCGATAACACGTGAAGCATTTTTCGCCACGTTATGATCGTGGGTGACTAAAATGATGGTATGACCTTTGGCATTCAGTTCGCGTAAAATACGCATCACCTCAATACCACTGTTTTTATCCAATGCACCGGTCGGTTCATCGGCTAGAATCACATCGCCGCCGTTCATCAGGGCACGGGCAATCGAAACACGCTGCTGCTGACCACCGGAAAGCTGACTGGGACGGTTTTGGGTTTTTTCAGCTAATCCTAGATCCGTGAGTAGTTGGGTGGAACGTTGTTGACGCGCAGAGGCATCGACACCAGTATAAATGGCCGGAACTTCAACATTCCCTGCCGCAGTTAAATCACCCAGTAAATGATAACGCTGGAAAATAAAACCGAAATATTCACGGCGCAATTGTGCCAGTTCATCCGGTTCTAATTTTCGTGTTTCACGCCCTTTAACCTGATAGCTACCTGCAGTCGGTTGATCTAGACAACCGAGGATGTTCATCAGGGTCGATTTACCCGAACCAGATTGCCCGACAATGGCCACCAGTTCTCCGGGATAAATCTCTAAATTAATGCCCTTCAGAATCTGAATGGTGCTTTCCCCGGCAGGGAATTCACGAGTCAGATCTGTGACCTTGAGCAAAGGTTGTTGATCTTGACTCATCATTACATTCTCACTGGACCGGCACCACCAGCTACACGGTTACTGCGTTTGGCAGAATCATTCGAGGTATCAGAAGCATCTGCGATCACCACTTTATCACCTTGTTTTAAGCCTTTAATCACTTGAGCAGTGACACGGTTATTCAAGCCGACCAAGACTGGTTGCGGTTTTGTAGTGCCATCTGCCTGCACAATGCGAACCATCGACATAGAGGCTTTGCCTTGTTCAATCAGTGATTTTTCTTCAGCAGACAGTTCCAGGCGTTTTGGACGTTCAGTTTTAGCCTGCTCTGTATCGGCTGGCTTTTGTTGTTTTGTTTGGTCTGCATTACGTTCACCGCGTTTGCCTTGCGGGCGATTTGAGCTTTGTAAGGCTGCTGCAGGGACAGTTAACACATTTTTTGCTTCACTGAGTACGATATAAACCTGTGCAGTCATATCAATACGTAACTTGCCATCTTCATTGGGTACATCAAATAGGGCGTTGTAATACACTGCAGTGTTTGATGATGAAGTCGAAGAGTTATTGTTTTCGGTATTGATTGAATTCGGTGCAGGTTCTACTTGGCGTAGTTTTGCATAGTGCTTTTTGTCACTATTGCCTAAAGTCGTGAAATAAACAGTTTGACCTTCTTCAACTTTCATCACGTCAGCTTCAGAGATTTCAGCCTTAATGGTCATAGTGTCGAGCTTTGCCAGTTTAACAATGGTGGGTGCACTTTGGTTGGCGTTTACGGTCTGACCTTCCTCGGTCACAATCGCCACAATGGTGCCATCCATCGGCGCAACAATCTGGGTATAGCCCAAATCTTCTTTAGTCGTTGCCAGTGTTAAGCGAGATTGTTCAATTTGTGCATTAATCGCCAGAATTTCAGCTTGTGCTGTTTTGTAGCTGGCCAATGCTGATTCTAATTCAGCACGTGAAGTTGCATCTTGTGCATACATCGCTTGTTGACGTTGATATTCAGCTTGAACTTTGGCCAAGTTGGCTTGCTTGACGGCCAGTTGAGCCTGTTGATTTTTAATGCTCGCTTCAGCCGTTTTAAGATCATTTTCCTGACGAATCGAATCAATTCTCGCGATCAGTTGACCTTGTTTCACTTGGTCGCCCAATTTCACATACATTTTTTTTACCTGACCGGAAACCTGAGCACCGACGCTGACCATTTTGGTGGCTTCAAGTACACCGGTTGCAAGTACCGAGTCTTCAATATCGCCGCGGCTGACTTCACTGGTAATGTATTGCGGTGGTTGCTCTTTTGGTTTTAAGAAAAACCAGGCGGTGACTGCAATAGCAAGAATACAGACCACTGCTACAACTATTTTGGACGGCTTTATTTTTGGCATAGTGAGCGTATAAATTCAGAAAATTGAACAGATTATAAAAGCTAAATGAGGATAGAGCGTGAATTTTTTAAAAACAAATGAGAATTATTTTCTTTTTTGAGATCTCTTGAAAAGTGACTAAAGCGATTGTGAACTGATTTTAAAACAGCCTTTTACAGTGTGATTTGTAGGCGATGAGTAATTGATTGAATTTGGATTCAATGAATTTCTGAAAGGTGATTTTCAGTTTGATTGTTGAGTTTCACAGCAATACTGCTATGAGACTGCATTTTTACCAACGCATCTCAGGCCTCGAGAACAGATTAGATTTTAGTCGAATGATACTGGACTTATCTAATGATTTTTATTTAAAAATTTTCTATGTTTGACATTTTTGCATCTCCTTTATTTTCGCAGACCTAGCTAGATAATTATTCTAATAATTTAAAAAATCTTTGTTTTATCTATAGATTTAAATAAAAAAAGTTTGTAACATTAAATCCCATATTTTTTTTATGGGATTAATAATAATAGTGCCATGCACAATGATTGTGCGCAATAAATCATGACTTTAATATGAAAATTTGTGTGAGGTAACGGATGGAATGGAATGAAAGTTATAATATTGGAATCGATGTGATTGATAATCAACATCGCCAAATCTTGGATTACATTAATGCTCTGGAGAAGATTAGAGTGAGTGGTGATCGTAATCAGATCAAAGAAGTCTTGGATGATTTGATTGATTATACCCAATCACATTTTAGCTTCGAAGAAAACTTGCTTGAACAAGTGAGCTATCAGTATTTGCCTTCTCATAGAGGCATACACGACTTATTTGTTAAACGGCTGAATGATTATCGTCAAAAATTTGATCGGGGAGAATCGGTCGAAAATGATTTATACCGATTACTGTCAAAGTGGTTGATTAATCATATCCAACATGATGATCAAGATTATGTGGATGCGGTGCGTGACAATATGCTGCACTATTTACGTTCACAAGAACAGAAAAAAGGTAAAAGCTGGTTTTCGCGTTTTTTCAGCTAAGCAGTAGGTGATTCAAATAACATTTGACCACACATACTGGTAATCGCTTGTAGAACCAGATGTTCTGGATTTTCCTTTCCCAGACCTTTAATGGATGCATCAATACGTAACAGCAGTGAAGGCCAGGTTAGAAAGTTGTTTGGATTCAGTCGTCTTAGAGCTTGTTGATATAGACTGACTTTATTTTTCCAAATCCCCAGTTGCAAGGCATTTTGCGGCTGTTCAAACAGTTGCATCAGCAAGCGCATTTCTTTGCTGATACTCCATAGAATCAGGCTCATCGGTTCACCCGAGGCAATTAAATATTGGAAGATTTTAATTGCCTGAGCCAGATTTCCGGCAAGCAGGGCATCATTTAAATCGTAAGTGGTATAGCGTGATTGGTCTTGTAAACATGAATATAAATGATCAATCTGGATGATGTCCACATCGGCAAAAGTATCGCTGACACGCATCAGACTGTTTTTTGCCGCGAGCAGGTTATGCTCATGATGTTGTTCAAGCCACTGCCAGGCATCATTCGCCAGTTTAATCCCCAGTTTTTCCGCCTCAATCCCTAAAATCCGTTGACGATCTTGTGGATAGTTGGCAGTCAGCGGCACAGTGACACCGTTGGCATCAACCACCTGAAAGAAACTTGATTTTAAACTGCTACTGTCCTGCTTGGGCATTACCACAAGCAACAGGTTTTGCTCATTATGTTGAATGTAGCTTTTCAGCTGCTTGATGCCATTCGCATCCGGCTTGATGTTGCCATGCACTTCAATGGCAAGCTGATTGGAAAAAAGCGATAAACTATTTAGAGCATTAAATACATTTTTCCAATCGCTGACATTGTTAATGTCATAACGCTGACGTTCAATTTCTTGTTTTTGCCAACTTTGACGAAAAGCATCCAGTAAGTTTTGCTCAAGTAATGGCTCTTGACCATACATAATCCAGGCACCGCGAGCTTCATCAACACGTTTTAGTGCTTGTGGATAGTCAAGTTTCATAGCTTAATTTCTATCTTTAAGGTTGAGTGGTTGAAGCTGCTGATTTGGTCACGACTTTCGGCAGACGATTTGATGATATTTGACGCACAATTTGCTGGGCAATGTCATCAACAATGACTTGATTGAGATATTTTTGTTCTTGGTCATCGGTGTTGACTGTCGCGACGTCATATTGATAGCTGCGTGAAGCGGTCAGGGTACGTGGTTCAGTCACAGGATTACCTTGTGAATCTTCAATACGGAAAGTTACGGTTAACCGAAGCAAGGTTTCAACCAATTTACCGTTTAGTTCATGACGTTGAGGTGTGTAATCAAGTACATGTAATACATAAGCATCTGGATTGTTGCTGAGTTGAATACCGGTTGCACCCAGGTAAATGGCAAGTTTTTCGTGCAATTCTTCTGTGTTATTCGGAAGTGCTAAACTCATTTTAGAGTACGCAACAGGAGCCGTGGTTGGGGTAGTTCCTTTTAAATGAAAACCACAACCGACTAAGCTAGCACTTAGACCCAAAGTTAATACAACCGCTGCAACACGTTGAACTAAATGCATGCTTATTCCTCTATTTAATTTTCCCAATTGTAATGATTGGGAGGGATATCTTTCCCTAAGCTCAGTGGATTGTAAAGTCAAAGCCCGTTGGCTGGCAACGGGCTTTGTGTTTTTAAATCTCCCCTAACCCCTCTTTAAGAAAGAGGGGAACCCTTCACACCTACTGAGGGAAGTCCCCTTTGAAAAAGGGGGATTTAGGGGGATTAAAATTAAACGACTAGATTCACTAATTTATTCGGCACAACAATTTCTTTCTTGGTTGGACCGGTCAAGAATTGTTGAACTTCAGGTAAGGCTTTTGCCTGAGCCAAAATGTCTTCTTTAGACGTATCGACTGAAACTTCCAATTTACCGCGAAGTTTACCATTCACTTGAACCACAATCGTGTGGGTATTACGGGTTAATGCAGACTCATCCACAACTGGGAATAGCGCTTCAGTTAACTCAATGCCAAATTCAGTCAATAATGTTTGACTTAAATGTGGTGCAAATGGTGCAAGCATTGTCAGCAAAGTAATAATGGCATCACGTTCAACTGCAACATCGTTGTCATCTTTTGCTTCAAATTTGTTGATGCTATTCAATAATTCCATTTGTGCTGCAATGGCTGTATTGAATGCATGACGACGTTCTAGGTCATCACTGACTTTTTGAATGGTTTCATGCGTTTTACGACGTAAGTCTTGTGCATCTTTGGATAGGTTTGCAGTATCAATATTCGCTGCATGATTGCCTTTTTCCAAGAAGCCTGTTGCCAAACGCCATACACGTTTCAAGAAACGGTTTGCACCTTCAACACCGGCATCAGACCATTCAAGCGATTGATCGGGTGGCGCTGCAAACATCATGAATACACGTGCAGTATCTGCGCCGTATTGGTCAATAATCGCTTGCGGGTCGATACCGTTGTTTTTCGATTTCGACATTTTTTCTTGACCGCCAACTACAACTTCCTGACCATCACCTTTGTATTTAGCAGAAAGAATACGACCTTTCTCGTCTTTTTCTAACTCGATATCCGCAGGGTTAAACCAGGTTTTCTTACCTGATTCTGCTTCACGATAGAAGGTATCAGCCAAAACCATACCTTGAGTAAGAAGATTTGTGAATGGTTCGTTACCTTGAACAACACCTTCATCACGCATCAATTTATGGAAGAAACGTGCATAAAGTAAATGCAGAATTGCATGCTCAACACCACCGATGTATTGGTTCACTGGAAGCCAAGATTGTGCAGCCTCAGGTTTCACCATACCGCCAGTGAAATCTGGAGATGCATAACGTGCGTAATACCAAGAAGATTCTACGAATGTGTCGAGTGTATCTGTTTCACGACGAGCGTCTGCGCCACAGCAAGGACAAGTCGTTTGATAGAATTCAGGCATTTTGTTCAGTGGGTTACCTGAACCATCCGGCACCACGTCAGTCGGAAGAATCACTGGAAGTTGTTCTTCAGGTACAGGCACCTGTCCACAAGTTTCACAGTTGATCATTGGAATTGGGCAACCCCAATAACGCTGACGAGAAACACCCCAGTCACGTAAACGGAACTGAACTTTGGTATTGGCAAGTTTCTGTGGTTCTAATTTCGCGATAAACGCATCAAAAGCACCTTGGAAATCTAAACCGTCAAACTCACCCGAGTTAACCAGTTTACCTTCTTTCGAACCGTACCATTCTTGCCACTCAGTTGCAGAGAATTCGGCATCATCTGCGCCTTTGGCATCAATCACTTGCTTGATGGTTAAACCGTATTTATTGGCAAATTCGAAGTCGCGTTCATCGTGTGCTGGAACCGCCATCACCGCGCCTGAACCGTAAGACATCAACACGTAGTTGGCAATCCATACTGGAACCGCTTCACCAGTCACCGGATGCTTCACAGAAAGACCTGTTGCCATGCCTTTCTTTTCAGCAGTCGCAAGATCTGCTTCTGCAACAGAACCCATACGGCATTCTTCAATAAATGCCGCCAATTCAGGATTGGTTTCAGCAGCTTTAAGTGCCATTGGATGTTCAGCCGCAACAGCAACATAAGTCACACCCATCAAGGTGTCACCACGTGTGGTATAAACAGTTAAATCATCGGCATACACTTCAGGGTTCGCTGAAGGGAAGGTGATTTCCATGCCTTGTGAACGACCGATCCAGTTACGTTGCATGGTCAACACTTGTTGAGGCCAGCCATCTTTCAATGAATCTAAATCATCTAATAATTCTTGTGCATAATCGGTAATGCGGAAGTAATACATTGGAATATCACGTTTTTCAACCAATGCACCTGAACGCCAGCCGCGACCATTTTCAACTTGCTCATTCGCAAGAACAGTCTGATCGACAGGATCCCAGTTCACTGTTGAAAGTTTGCGATAAATCAAACCTTTCTTATAGAGCTGTACGAATAACCATTGTTCCCAGTGATAATACTCTGGTGTACAGGTTGCAAATTCACGATCCCAATCGACTGAAAGGCCAAGTTTTTTCAATTGATCACGCATGTATGCAATATTTTCAAAAGTCCATTTTGCCGGAGCAACCTGGTGGGCAATGGCTGCATTTTCTGCAGGAAGACCGAACGCATCCCAACCCATCGGTTGCAACACCGTTTCACCTTTTAAACGGTGGAAACGGCTGATCACGTCACCAATGGTGTAGTTACGCACATGACCCATATGCAGCTTGCCACTTGGGTAAGGGAACATCGACAGGATATAGCGATGTTTACCTTCTACAGTGTCGGCAACTTTAAAGGCTTTGCGAGTTTCCCAGTCTTTTTGGACATTTGGCTCAATCGCACTAGCTTGATATTCAGGGTCAATGTGAGAAGTAGTCATAAACGTATATAAGAACAACGGTTAAAAGTTTGTTGCACAGCATAGCGCAAAATGCACTAAAAAGTGAATTTTGCGCCCGACATAAATCATAAAATATAAAAGTTTTTAACCAGCAAAAACCATTTCAAAGGAGGAAATGAGGGATTGCTGACTATTGAGCAGATAATACTTTATTAGAATTTGATGAACGATCCGCTTCTCGTGCTACAGCTGGAGCCGCATTTGCAGCAGCCACTGCAACATTGGCAAGGTTTTGAGCTTCTTTTGATACGGACTCTGTTTCTGCGGTAGAGGTGTTTTTAGAGCTTTGAGATGACTTATTCGGACCGTAAGTATCTACTTTACCTTTTTTCTGGGCAGATTTTGGTGGTGGGGTGGTGGTGTAATGGGTAGACCCTTTTGCATCGACCCATTTGTAATATTCTTTAGCAAAACCAGTGGTTGAACTTAGACTGAAGGTAAAGCATGCAGCCATGAATCCAATTTTGATGAAAGATGATGACATAATGAACAAGTCCTTATAATAATCAGTCAGTTGTAATATATAAAATATAGCCACATTATCAGTTTTGTATTTTATATGATTTTTATTTATTTGCAGAAAAAAAAGATAAGCTGACGAATGATATGGATGATTCAATTCGGCATGAAGAATAGTTTAATTTAGTGTTACTTTTTTAAATCTAAGTCGTTCTGTTTTGACTGATTTGTGATCGCATTAGTAATGAGGCTATGACGAAAATAAAAGCAGAATATTCGGCACATGACAGGGTTATTTTAAATTTGTATTGAGAAAGATAAATCTGAAAAACCGCAATATATTAAAATTATTTATTTAATTTATAGTATTTTTTTATCATTAAATTTTGAGTTGTAATGAAGTGATTGGTTTTTCTCATGAAATCCTCAATAAGCAAATGAAATGTAAAATCACGCCTAAAGCTTAAAAAACAGACGGTCTGTAAATAATCAAGAAAAAGCTAATTTTTAAACTTGACTTTAATAGTCGAAACTACAAAAATGCTGACTGTAGTTTTATATGCGTTTATTTGATCACCCTTCGAATCAGCGTCATTTTAGCAATGGACTTCTTCTCTAGCCGAGAAGCTGAACAAAGCCAACAAAATATGTTTATCCCAACATGTTTTAGACCCCATATTGCTCAAACAGCAGTCAGGTCAGATTTTTTTCCTATTGCTATGAAAACTATGAAATTTGTGTGCTATAACAGTGCAGACAGTTAATGAATTAACCACTACAAATGCCCTCCATTTGTTAGTGAAAAAGATTAGGGTGAATCACGTTGGAACTTTTATCTGGTGGTGAAATGCTCGTTCGCGCATTGGCGGACGAAGGCGTTGAACATTTATTTGGATACCCAGGCGGCGCAGTACTTCATATTTACGACGCGCTCTTTCAACAAGACAAAATCAATCATTACCTCGTACGTCATGAGCAAGCTGCTGGTCACATGGCAGATGCCTATTCGCGCGTAACAGGTAAAACTGGTGTGGTACTTGTCACATCAGGTCCGGGCGCAACCAATACAGTAACGCCTATTGCAACCGCATATATGGACTCAATCCCAATGGTGATTTTGTCTGGTCAGGTTGCAACACATTTAATTGGCGAAGATGCATTCCAAGAAACAGACATGGTCGGTGTTTCTCGTCCAATCGTGAAACATAGTTTCCAAGTGCGTCATGCCAGTGAAATTCCTGGGATTATTAAAAAAGCATTCTATATTGCATCTTCAGGTCGTCCAGGTCCTGTGGTTGTTGATATTCCTAAAGATGCAACCAATCCTGCAGAAAAATTTGCTTACGAATATCCTGAAAAAGTGAAGATGCGTTCGTACCAACCACCGCATCGTGGTCACTCAGGTCAAATCCGTAAAGCCATTGAAGAATTGATTAGTGCTGAACGTCCAGTCATCTATAGTGGTGGTGGTGTTGTTCAAGGTAATGCCTCTGAATTACTGACTGAGCTTGCCCATCTTCTAAATTTCCCGGTAACCAATACCCTGATGGGCTTAGGTGGTTTCCCGGGTAATGATGAGCAGTTCATTGGTATGTTGGGTATGCATGGTAGGTATGAAGCCAACATGACCATGCACAATGCAGACGTGATTTTGTGTGTAGGCGCGCGTTTCGATGACCGTGTAACCAATAATCCAGCAAAATTCTGTCCGAATGCCAAAGTGATTCATATTGATATCGACCCGGCGACGATTTCAAAAACCATCATGGCGCATATTCCAATCGTGGGTGCAGTAGAACCTGTACTTCAAGAGATGCTGGTTCAATTGAAACAAATGAATGTTTCTAAGCCAAATCCTGAAGCGATTGCTGCATGGTGGTCTCAAATCAATGAATGGCGCAAAGTACATGGCTTGCGTTATGAGGCGGGTAAAGATGGTGTAATGAAACCACAACAGGTGGTTGAAGCACTTGATCGCATCACCAACAGTGAAGCCATCATTACTTCGGACGTAGGTCAGCATCAAATGTTTGGTGCAAACTACTATAAATACAAACGTCCACGTCAATGGATCAACTCTGGCGGTTTGGGAACCATGGGTGTTGGCTTGCCATACGCAATGGCTGCGAAACTCGCATTCCCGGATCAGCAAGTGGTGTGTATTACTGGTGAAGCATCCATTCAGATGTGTATCCAGGAATTATCGACATGTAAGCAATATGGCTTAAATGTGAAAATTCTCTGCTTGAATAACCGTGCTCTAGGGATGGTTAAACAATGGCAGGATATGAATTACGAAGGTCGTCATTCAAGCTCTTATGTAGATTCATTGCCAGATTTTGCCAAATTAATGGAAGCCTACGGTCACGTCGGTATTCAAATTGACCATGCAGATGAGCTTGAATCCAAGCTTGCAGAAGCAATGGCAATCAATGATAAATGTGTATTCATCAACGTAATGGTTGATCGTTCAGAGCACGTTTATCCAATGTTGGTGGCTGGTCAATCTATGAAAGATATGTGGTTAGGAAAAGGAGAGCGCACAAAATGAGACACATAATTTCTGTACTCGTTGAAAACGAAGCAGGTGCGCTTTCTCGTTTAGTGGGTTTATTTTCTCAACGTGGTTATAACATTGAGACATTGAACGTTGCACCGACTGAAGATCCAACCATGTCGCGTTTGACCCTCACCACTTATGGCGATGATCATAAAATTGAACAAATCACCAAACAGCTCAACAAATTGGTTGAAGTGGTAAAAGTGGTTGATTTGTCTGAAGGTGCGCACATTGAGCGCGAACTGATGTTGATTAAAGTGAAATCACTTGGATCAGCACGTGCCGAAATCAAACGTACTGCAGACATTTTTCGTGCCCAAATTGTCGATGTAACACCGACGACCTATACGATTCAAATTGCGGGTACCACTGAAAAGCTAGATGGCTTTATTGATGCATTAGCAGAAAATACCATTCTTGAAGTGGTGCGTTCAGGTGTATCGGGTATCGCGCGCGGCGAAAAAGTTTTAACGATCTAACAGATTTTAATTTTATTCACACATTCTGCTCATCTTATAGATGAGGTTCCAAGCCAATGAATACCAATAACATCATTGGCTTGGATAAAAGGAAACAAAAGCATTTAAGCGGAGACAGCAATGCAAATTTTTTACGATAAAGACTGCGACTTATCTATCATCCAAGGTAAAAAAGTAGCGATCATCGGTTACGGTTCACAAGGTCACGCACATGCGCTTAACCTTAAAGACTCTGGCGTTGACGTAACTGTTGGTCTACGTGCGAACTCTACTTCTTGGAAAAAAGCTGAGAATTCAGGTCTTAAAGTTGCTGAAGTTCCTGCTGCTGTAGCGCAAGCTGACGTAGTAATGATCTTGACTCCAGATGAATTCCAATCACAACTTTACCGTGACGTGATTGAGCCAAACATCAAGCAAGGTGCGACTTTAGCATTTGCTCATGGTTTCTCTATTCTTTATAACCAAGTTGTGCCACGTGCTGACTTAGACGTAATCATGGTTGCTCCAAAAGCTCCAGGTCACACTGTACGTTCTGAATACCAACGTGGTTCAGGTGTGCCTGACTTAATCGCCATTCATCAAGATGCTTCTGGTAATGCACGTAATGTAGCACTTTCTTACGCTTCAGGCGTAGGTGGTGGTCGTACAGGTATCATCGAAACTTCATTCCGTGAAGAAACTGAAACTGACCTTTTCGGTGAGCAAGCAGTTCTTTGTGGTGGTGCTGTTGAGTTGGTTAAAATGGGCTTCGAAACTTTGGTTGAAGCTGGTTATGCGCCTGAAATGGCTTACTTTGAATGCTTGCACGAACTTAAATTGATCGTTGACTTGATGTTTGAGGGCGGTATCGCGGACATGAACTATTCAGTATCTAATAATGCTGAATATGGCGAATACGTAACGGGTACTGAAGTAATCAACGAACAGTCTCGTGAAGCGATGCGCAATGCACTTAAACGTATTCAGTCTGGTGAATATGCGAAAATGTTCATTCAAGAAGGTGCGTTGAACTACCCATCTATGACTGCACGCCGTCGTCAAAATGCAGCTCACGGTATCGAAGTAACAGGTAACAAGTTACGTGCGATGATGCCTTGGATCCAAGCGAACAAGATTGTAGACAAAGAAAAGAACTAAGTTCTAATTTCTAAGTCAAAAAAAAGCCCTTGTTTGATAACAGGGGCTTTTTTATGCAAAGCAGTATTTTTCCTCCTTGCCCTTCGTACAAAACAGTGTTTTGTACTCGTTCATACCTTGGATTCAAGCAAATACAATCGTAGACAAAGAGAAAAACTAAGTTTTCTTTTTGTTTCAAAGATACAAAAAAGGCCGCTCAATTGAGCGATTTTTTTGTGATACAGTACTCATAATCGTCCGCATTATTGAGTGTGCTGAACAATGAAAACTAAAATGAAAACTAAATTATTGCTTTGTATTACTGCGTTGGCTTTTTCCAATTTAAGTACTGCTGAAACTGTTTTAAATGCTCCAGAATATAAACCACTCAATAACGTTCGTGTTTCCATGCAACGTATGTTGCGTTCGAGTGAGGGAAGATATTTCCTTAGCTTGTATGCCGGTATTTGGAATCCGCATGCCATTTTATATGACCTGGTTGAACCTCAGACAATCAATTTAAAAGGATTGCAAAAAGGAGATCAGCTGAATTTAAAATCTGTTGATGCTGACTCTGAAAATATAACAAATAAGACTTATCAATTATCAGGGATACTTAATGCCAATAGCGGTGATCTTAAAGCGATGTTGGCTGATGGTGATGATACTTTGGGAAAATCTATTCAATTTGAGCCTGCAATAAAGGTCTCAGATAAACCAAATTTTATTTTTAAATTTTATGGTCTAGAAGATATTAACCAACCATATGGTTCAGTACTCAAACGATTAGATATTGTGAATAAAAATAATAACAATGTGGCACAAAGCCTAACAGGATTTACTGCGTTTCCGAAAAGTATCGGTTATATGGATATTAATTTTGATGGGTATTATGACATTGTATTGTCAGATATTTCAGAAGAACGAACCATTCAAGATAAACGTTATATTTATTGGATGTTTAACCCCAAAACCCAACAGTTTCAGCGCTCACCACAACTTGAAAAGATTGTGGGGTTTCCAAATTTACATGGGGAAAAGCAACAAATTGATTTTGGGGAGGGACAGTTATACCAAGTGGAAAAAGGGTTGTTAAATCGGATGGAATAACCACTTACTGCTTGTAATTAAAGATATAACTAAAAAGAGCTGTTTAAAACATGATGGTTTAGAAGGATATGTTTTCTCTTTATTTATTTTGGGATTATACCGTATTTCAATAAATCTACATCTAATTATCATCAAACTGAAAGAAACAACATCTAAGCTAAGTCTAAAATAACGACATAGGTGTTGTATGGCAAATTTGTATGCGACCAGTCTGCTAAAACAACAAGATTTTCCAGAAAGTTTTCAATTTTATTTTAAGCAAAGAAAGCAAAATATTGCGTGTGATGATATCCAGGTTTTAAAAGACTTGGTTCGTCCACGCCTAAAAATAGCCATCGTTACTGAAACTTGGTCTCCAGAAATTAATGGGGTGGCACTATCTCTACTACAATTATGTAAAGGTTTGCAAAAACAAGGTCATAAAATTTTACTGATTCGACCAGAACAACAGGAGAGCTGTCACGACTTTATCCCCAGTAAAGAGTGTCTGGTCAAAGCACAATCTATTCCTAAATACCCAAGCCTTCAATTTGGTTGGCCACAATTTTTAAAAGTATCGCAAGCACTGGATGGATTTGTACCAGACGTTGTACATATTGTTACCGAAGGTCCCTTAGGTTTGAGTGTTTTGCAGGCTGCAAAAAGCAAAGGAATTCCGGTTTCAAGTGGTTTTCATTCACCTTTTCAAGAATTTAGTCGCTTTTTTGATTTGGCTTTTTTAGTTAAGCCTATTCAGCACTATTTACGTTGGTTTCATAACAATACACAACTGACCTGTATTCCAAGTAAAGATACAGAATATATTTTAAGACAGTTTGGTGTTCGTTGCCCGTTGGCTATTGTTGGACGTGGTGTAGATCTTGCATGTTTTTCTCCAGAACATAGTTCGGAGGCTTTACGTCAACACTGGAAAGCTACTTCAGAAACCAGGGTGATGTTGTATGTAGGACGACTATCTCCCGAGAAGGAAATAGATGTCGTGGTGAATGCCTATATCGCTATGAAGCGAATGACTCAGCACGATGTAAAACTCGTCATTGTCGGTGATGGACCAGATCGGAGTCGTCTGGAAATGTTATGCCAAGGTCATGATGTTATTTTTACGGGGAATTTAACTGGTTTGAATTTAGCTCAAGCTTATGCAAGTGCCAATGTTTTTGTATTTGCCAGTCAAGTTGAAACCTTTGGTAATGTGGTGCTTGAGGCCATGGCAAGTGGTTTGCCCGTGATTGCTTATGATTATGCCAGTGCACATTTACATGTGAAAAATGATGAAACAGGGTGGTTAAGTCCTTTAGGTCAGATGGATAAACTGATTCAGTTGATTTATCAATTACCGAATAATTATCACTTGAAATACATGGGGGTAAAAGCCCGTGAAGCAGTACAGGACGTAGGATGGCAACATCCTGTACGACAGTTTGAACAGGCACTATATGGAGTTGCCAGAGAGATGCAAATGACATCCTGAATTTTAAGCAGACGCTTAAAGGAGAATCATCATGAAATTAAAAAAAGCAATAATAACGATGCTAGATCTCGATTTAAAAGGATGTATGTATCTGAATCATTTTTCACATTCACATACGGTAGCCCATTTTTTTAAGATCATTAGTCGTCTCGGCAATGGTTTGTTTTGGTGTCTGATGTTAGCCAGTCTTTGGGTGTTGGAAGATAGGTTTTATATCGAGCAGTTGCTATATATCTTGATTGGTGGATCTGTAGGTTCTGCAATTTATAAAATCTTGAAACAAAAAACTACACGTCCTCGACCTTATCAAGTGCATCAAGTGATTCTATTGCGCGAGCAACCACTAGATCACTTTAGCTTTCCTTCTGGGCATACCTTACATGCTGTCATGGCGAGTACAGTGATGGGTTATATTCAGCCGATGTTACTTGTTTTGATGTTGCCTTTTACCCTATTGGTTGCCATATCCCGTATGGTTTTAGGATTGCATTATCCGAGTGATGTGATTGTGGGTGCGTTGATTGGTGTGTTGGTCGCAACAGGAATTATTTTTACCGCGCCATTTTTAAATATCGTGTTATAAAAATGTCTTTTTAAAAATCGAAAAGCTATCTCTCGATTTTAGGAATTTGTTAAAGTAGGGCATTCATTTAGCGCTTAGGAATAACCATGGGTTTACGTTGGACTGACACTATTGATCTTGCCATTGAACTTTCTGAAGCACATCCAGATGTCGATCCACAATGGATTCGCTTTACAGACCTACATGCATGGGTTTGTGCATTGCCAGACTTCAAGGATGACCCGGAAAAATCGACTGAAGGTTTGCTGGAAGGGATTCAAATGGCGTGGATTGATGAAGTTCGTTAATCAGTAAATCGAAAAAAGCAACTTTTTACATATCAAAAGCTGATACTTGCTGATTATCTCGGTATAATGCGGCAAAATTTTCTCGTCAAATTGACATAAGGAGCCAATCATGGCTATCGAACGTACTTTATCTATCGTTAAACCAGACGCAGTTGCTAAAAACAACATCGGTGACATCTTTGCTCGTTTTGAGAAAGCTGGTCTTAAAATCGTTGCAACTAAAATGAAACATTTGACTCAAGCTGAAGCTGAAGGCTTTTACGCTGAGCATAAAGAACGTGGTTTCTTCGGTGACCTTGTTGCGTTCATGACTTCTGGTCCTGTTGTAGTATCTGTTCTTGAAGGCGAAAACGCTGTTCTTGCTCACCGTGATATCTTAGGCGCAACTAACCCTAAAGAAGCTGCTCCTGGTACTATCCGTGCAGATTTCGCTGTAAGCATCGACGAAAACGCTGCTCACGGTTCTGACTCAGTTGCATCTGCTGATCGTGAAGTTAACTACTTCTTCGCTCAAACTGAGATCTGCCCACGTACTCGTTAATTCGAAGTATTCAAACCAGATAAGTGTTATTATACTTATCTGGTTTTTTTATTCTCTGAATAATACTTTGCTCGATTATTGAGCTTCTCCTTTCATCTTTAGACATGGTTTAGGTAATTACACATGAGTACTGAAGTCGTCGCTACAGCAGCAATTTCTGCTGACCAGCAACCATCTCCATCCGCTCCGACACAGCAAAATGCTGTGGAAAAAGTGAACCTACTCGGCATGTCACGTCCGCAAATGGAAAAATTCTTTGAGGATATGGGTGAGAAGAAGTTTCGTGCCGGGCAGGTTATGAAATGGATTCACCAGTTCTTCGTAACTGATTTTGCCGAAATGACCAATATTTCTGGCAAGTTACGTGAAAAACTGGAACGTATTTGTGAAATTAAAGCGCCCGAAGTGGTGCATAAAAACTATTCTAAAGACGGCACCCGTAAGTGGGTGTTCCGTGTCGGTGATGGTGAAGGTTCTCTCGTCGAAACTGTGCTGATTCCGGCAGAACATCGTAGTGGTTTACGTCGTACTTTGTGTATTTCCTCTCAAGTGGGCTGTGCACTGGACTGTTCATTCTGCTCAACCGGCAAACAGGGTTTCCAGCGTGATTTGACTCAGGCAGAAATTATCGGTCAGCTGTGGATGGCGAACTATTCTTATATGGAAGATGTGCCGGTGCTTGAGCGCGAACGTTCAGTGACCAACGTGGTGATGATGGGTATGGGTGAACCACTCCTCAACTACGATGCCGTGTTGAACTCGATGCGTGTGATGCTAGATGACTTTGCTTACGGTATGTCAAAACGTCGGGTGACTTTATCGACTTCAGGTGTGGTGCCGAAAATCGACCAAATGGTCAAAGATATTGATGTGGCGCTTGCCATTTCTTTACATGCGCCAAATGATGAACTGCGTAATGAATTGGTTCCAATTAATAAAAAATATCCGTTAGAGCAATTGATTGCCGCATGTCAGCGTTATATTGCCAAAGATGGTAACGAAAGTTCACGTAAACATGTGACCATTGAATATGTGATGCTGGATGGAGTGAATGACCATCCTGAACATGCACAACAAATGATTAAGTTATTAAAAAATTTACCCAGTAAAATTAATTTAATTCCATTTAATCCATTCCCGCATGCACCATACGGTCGTTCAAGCCGTAACCGCATTATTTCTTTCCAAAAAACTTTGTCTGATGCAGGTTTTGTGTGTACGATTCGTCAGACACGTGGTGATGATATTGATGCTGCGTGCGGACAGTTAGTAGGTCAAGTGGCTGACCGTACCCGTCGTGCGGAACAGTGGAAAAAGAAAATTGCGCAAAGTAATGAGATTATGCGCTCTCAAGGATAATAAAAGGGGACGCCAATTGAGAAAGCCCGCATATAAATTAGCTTTTATTACAATGATTTGTATGTCTGCTATTTTTATCACTGCTTGTCAGACACAGACAACCATGGTGAAGAAAGATCCAGAAAAAGCAGTTAAAGTTCGCACTCAATTGGCTGCAGAATATATCAAATCGGGTGATCTGGATTCTGCAAAGCGTACTTTAGACCAAGCGCTTGAAATGAATCCTCGAGATTCCGCTGCGAATATGATGATGGGAATTTTACTGCAACAAGAAGGCAGTAAAGTCAGTATGGATAAAGCAGAAGCATATTTTAAGCGTGCCATTTCTGCTGATCCGAAAAACGCACAAGCGCGTAACAACTACGGTACTTATTTGTATCAAATTGAGCGTTATAATGATGCGATTGAGCAACTCAATGTAGCGGGGACAACATTGGGTTATGATCAGCGCTATAAGGCATTGGAAAATGCAGGGCGAATTTATTTAAAACTAGGTGATATGGTGAATGCTGAAAAATCATTCAAACAAGCCCTGCAAGTAAATCGTGATTCCTATATTTCAATGTTAGAGTTGTCCGAAATTTTTTATTTGAAACAGCAGACCGCTGCTGCGACACAGTTGTATGAACAGTTTGTGCGTGGTGTTGGTCAAAAGAATCAAGGTGCGCGTGCGCTCTGGATTGGTATCCGAAATGCACGGGCAAATAGTGACACAATGGGAATGCAGGTACTTGTCAATCAATTACGTGCACTCTTTCCAGAGAGTCCGGAATACCAACGTTATCTGCAATTACAGTACAGTACTGAGGCCGTATGGAAGTAAATCCTAATTCACAGCAATCAAATGGTTCAAGCGTAGCACCCAATGCATTAGGAAATGTTCAGCGTCCAGGTGAGTACTTACGTCAAATTCGAATTGCACAAAAGCGTGAATTAAATGACGCTGCCAAAGATTTGAACATGCAAGTGAAAACTTTGACAGCTTTAGAGCAAGATGATTATAAAGCTTTGCCGGAAGCAACTTTTATTAAAGGTTACTATCGTATTTATGCGAAATATTTAAAGGTTGATGCAACAGCGATCATCCAGCGTTTTGATGAGATCTATCAAAATGATACAGGGTTATTGCCAAATCATGCCTTAAACAATTCCCCGATTAAAATTATGGGCAAACTGCCAGGTTCGAATCGTGATCGCAATAAGAAGTGGTTAAAACGTATCATCATCGCTTTAGTGGTATTGGTTGCTGTAGTTGCTGCTGTGATGGCTATACAAAATTTGTCGTCGAATAAAGATGATAGTCAAGAAATTGCACCTGCGGAATCCGATGTAGAAGTGTTGAATCTAGATAATTCAACAGCTGTATCGGGTGATCAGTTGGAACTTCAGTTTAGCCGTCCAACCTCTGTTCATATTGTAGATTCAACCGGTAAAGTTCTGGCAACAGGTCGTCAGGCATCAACAGTGAAATTAAATGGTGAAACTCCATTCCAAATTCGCCTTGATGATGCATCAGCTGTCACATTAACTTTAAATAATGAAAATATTGCGTTGTCACCGTATACCGTGGATGGCAAAGCAGACTTTCGTTTGTCACGTTAATGGGTAAAGAGAAGAGCGATATTAATGATTGAAAATCCGATTAAGCGCCGTCCCACTCGTAAAATTCGTGTTGGTTCAGTCTATGTAGGTGGTGATGCACCTATTAGCATCCAAAGTATGACCAATACTGAAACTTGTGATGTTGCTGCAACCATTGCACAAATTCAACGTTGTGCTGATGCCGGTGCGGACATCATGCGTGTTTCTGTACCTTCGATGGAAGCAGCAGCGGCATTTGGTGAAATTCGTAAGCAAGTCAATGTACCCTTGGTTGCCGATATTCATTTCGACTATAAAATTGCTTTGGCTGTTGCCGATGCCGGTGCAGATTGCTTGCGTATTAACCCGGGCAATATTGGTTCTGAAGCGAAAATTCGTGAAGTGGTTGCTGCGGCACGTCACCACGATATTTCCATGCGTATTGGCGTGAATGCCGGTTCACTGGAAAAAGACATTCAGAAAAAATATGGCGAGCCGACAGGTCAAGCGTTGCTTGAATCTGCGATGCGTCATATCGATATTTTAGACCGTCTGGATTTCCAGGAATTTAAAATTTCGGTGAAAGCGTCGAATGTGTTTCTAACCATGGATGCCTACCGTTTATTGTCTGCGCAAATTGATAATCCACTGCATTTGGGTGTAACTGAAGCGGGGATCTACCGTACCGGTTCAGTGAAATCAGCAATTGCCCTCGGTGGTCTGTTGATGGAAGGCATTGGCGATACCATGCGTATTTCCTTGGCAGCAGAGCCTGAAGAAGAAGTGAAAATTGGTTTTGATATCTTAAAATCATTGGGGCTTCGTTCTAACGGGATTAACTTTATTGCCTGCCCAAGCTGTTCGCGCCAAGAATTTAACGTGATTAAAGTGATGCAATCACTGGAAGAGCGTTTGGAAGATATTCGTACCCCCATGGATGTATCCGTGATTGGGTGTAAAGTGAATGGCCCGGGTGAAGCTAAAGAAGCCGATATTGGCGTTGTAGGTGCAAGTCCGCGTTCACTGGTGTATCGTAATGGCGAGAAAAGCCATTTAATCGATACCAATCAATTGGTTGATGAAATCGAAACTATGGTTCGTCAACGTGTTCTAGAGCTTGAAAAAGCTAAATCTAAAGAGATTATTCGTAGTTCATCATGAGTTCAATTGTCGCAATCAAAGGTTTTAATGACATTCTTCCAACGCAAACTGCTGCGTGGAGACGTCTTGAGCAACATTTAGCATCGCTTATGGATGCTTATGGTTACCAGCAAATCCGTTTGCCGATTGTTGAACAGACCAATCTGTTCAAACGTTCAATTGGTGATGCTACGGATATTGTTGAAAAAGAAATGTACACGTTCTTGGATAAGGGTAATCCACCTGAGTCTTTGACCTTGCGTCCTGAAGGGACTGCAGGCTGTGTACGTGCCATGCTTGAGCATAACTTGCTTCGCGGTGCGACTCCTCGTGTGTGGTATGTCGGACCCATGTTCCGTTATGAAAAACCACAAAAAGGGCGTTACCGTCAGTTCCATCAATTTGGTGTGGAAACATTTGGTGTCGCTACACCGGATATGGAAGCAGAATTGATTTTGATGACTGCGCGTTTGTGGAAACGCATGGGCGTAGCGGATAAAGTCCGTTTAGAATTGAACACTTTAGGCGAATCAGACGAACGTGCGGCATACCGTGCAGCGTTAGTTGAGTTTTTAGAATCGCACAAAGGTGATTTAGACGAAGATTCGCAACGCCGTTTAAGTACCAATCCGCTGCGTATCCTCGATTCTAAAGATGCCCGTACGCAAAAAATTCTTGAAAATGCACCAAAACTGCATGACTTCATGGGTGAGGATAGCATGAACCACTTTGCACAATTGCAGCAGTATTTAACTGATGCAGGTGTGGAATTTGTGATTAACCAAAAATTGGTTCGTGGTCTAGATTACTACAACAAAACTGTTTTTGAATGGACAACGACACATTTGGGTTCACAAGGAACTGTATGTGCCGGTGGTCGTTATGACGGTCTTGTGGGGCAATTGAAAGGTAAAGCTGATCAATCCGTACCTGCGGTTGGTTTTGCAATGGGCATGGAGCGTTTACTGCTTTTACTTGAACAAGTTGAAGACAATACACCTGTACGCGATTGTGAAGTATTCTTGTTGTCGGATCCTGCATCGCAAGGTAAAGCCTTGGTACTTGCAGAACAAATTCGTAACCAGCTTGAAGCAGCAAATAGCAATATTCGCCTGAAAGTCGGTTCTCAAGGTTCGATGAAATCTCAGATGAAAAAAGCCGATCAATCTGGCGCTATTTTTGCCGTGATTGCAGGTGAACGTGAGTGGGAAGCACAACAATTAGCTGTGAAAGAATTGGCAACCGCCGAGCAAACTGATGTTGCTGTGGCGAATATTGTGCCATTCTTCATTGAAAAATTTTCTTCAAAATAAGCTTAAAAAACATAAGGAAAGGGTAATCACATGAACGCATTGAGTGATGAAGAACAACTTGATAGCTTGAAATCTTTCACTAAGAAATATGGCTCTGCCATGATTAGTGGGATTTTAATTGCGTTGATTGCCTTTTTCGGATGGGAATATTGGCAGAAGAAAAACCTGGCTGAATCTCAAATGGAAACAGCCAAGGTTCAACAGTTGATGGATGATGCTAAAAATGCGCAAGGCAATGCCAATGCATTTAATGCCTTATCTGCAACTGCGGACAAAATTGTCAAAGAAGCCCCAGATTCTGCTCAAGCCATTCAAACGCAATTGCTTATGGCTAAATTGGCTTATGACAAAGCAGATTATGCGCATGCAGAAAGAGCATTAAAGAAAGTTGAAAATTCTAAGCTTGATGATGCAGGCCTGATTCAGCTGGTTAAACTCCGCTTGGCTTATGCTCAGCTTGCGCAAAAGAAATATGATGATGCATTAAAGACATTGTCTGCAGTGACAGATCCCGCTTTTAAAGCGACCGCTGATGAAGCACTGGGTGATGTGTATGTTGCTAAAAATGATATAGAAAATGCTAAGAAATCGTACAAGAGTGCATGGGATGCACTGGTTGAACGTCAGCAGGAACGTCAAATTTTACAAATTAAACTCGAAAGTGTCGGCGTTTTAGTTGATGATCCTGATGTGGAACGACCAATTTTAGAAACACAAGTGGATGAGTCATGATGGATAGAAAATACAAAATACCGTTTGCGCTGACAATTTTAACATTCGCACTTGTTGGCTGTTCAACCAATAAAATTAAAGTGGAAGAGGTTAAGCCGAATCCATTACCTAAATTGGCTCAAGCCAAAAGTCTTGTTCCGGTATTTTCTCAAAGTGTTTCATCAACATCGAAAGCGGATCCATTACGTCTGCGTTTAGATGTGGATAACGGTGTAATCTTTGCCTTAGATCCAAAAGGTGAAGTCGCGGCTTATCAAGGTAAGCAACGTATCTGGGAAAAAAAGGTGTCTAAGCAGGGCTTAAGCTCTGGCGTAGAAGCAGGTGAAGGCACTCTTATTGTTGGTAATAACAAAGGTCAATTGTTCGCTTTAGATCAAGCAACAGGCGAGCAAAAGTGGACTGCACAATTAGCAGGCGCCATTTTATCGACTTCACTGATTCAATCCGGTCGTGTGATTACCGTCAGCAATGACGGCACTGTTTATGGACATGATCTTGCCACCGGTCAGCAAGTTTGGACATATAACCTTCCTAATGTACAATTTAGCTTACGTGGAATGGCATCGCCGGTCGCACTCGACCCGCGTACGGTATTGATTGCTTCATCAAATGCTTATGTTTATGCCCTTGATATACTCAGTGGTGTACCGCGTATGCAGCGCCGTGTTGCAGTAAGCGATGGCCGTTCAGATATTCAACGCCTCAATGATATTGATGGCGATCCAGTTGTTGCAGGTCAGTTTCTTGTAACAACCAGTTTCCAAGGACAAGTCACTGTTACAGATTTAGCTTCACAACAAGTGGTGTGGAGTGAAGATGCAAGCAGTATCCAACGTCCAGAAGTAATGAATAATACCGTTTTTGTTGCACAAGCAGATGGCAAAATCACTGCTTATGCACTAACAACAGGTGAGCAATTATGGCAAAACGATAGTTTGCTCAATCGTCAGCTCAGTAATCCTGTTGTTCTCGGACAAGACCTTGTGGTTGGTGATCTCGATGGTGTATTACACCTAATCGATCCAACTTCTGGGCAACTCATTGGTCGATCAAAAACAAGTGGTGAAGTACGTTCACTACGCGAAATTGATGGACAACTATATGTCTCCACCAGAAAGGGCGCGTTAAGCGTTTGGCAGAACCGTTAATTTATGAAACCCGTAATTGCGCTAATTGGACGTCCGAACGTCGGCAAATCAACGTTATTTAACCAGATTACCAAGAGTCGTGATGCACTCGTTGCTGACTTTGCTGGTCTTACTCGTGACCGCAAATATGGCGATGCAGTATTCCAAAATAAATCCTTCATTGTAGTTGATACAGGCGGTATCGGTGAAAGTGAAGCAGGTATTGATTCATATATGGCTGAGCAATCAAAAACAGCCATCAATGAAGCCGATATTATTGTTTTTGTTGTTGATGCGCGTGCGGGATTACTAGCGTCAGATGAACAAATTGCACGAGAACTTCGTACCCTAGGGAAGAAAGTTTACTTGGTTGCAAACAAAGTTGATGGTGTACATGCAGAAGCTGCTGTAGTTGAATTTTATCAACTCGGCTTTGGCGAACCATTACATGTTGCAGCAAGCCACGGTCGTGGTGTTGCTCAAATGCTGGAAGATGTGCTTGCAGATGTTCCTGAGGATGAAGATCCTGAGTTGCATGACCAGAACACCGGTTTACGCTTAGCTGTGATTGGTCGTCCGAACGTCGGTAAATCGACCTTGGTCAACCGTTTACTGGGCGAAGAGCGGGTTGTGGTTTATGACATGCCAGGTACCACGCGTGATTCTATTTATATTCCGTATGAACGGAATGAACAGAAATACACGCTGATTGATACTGCAGGTGTACGTCGTAAAGGTAAAGTAGATGAAATGGTTGAGAAATTCTCAATCGTGAAAACTTTGCAAGCCATTAAAGATGCTCACGTTGTAATTGTGGTATTGGATGCACGCGAAGGCGTGGTTGAACAAGATCTACATTTGATTGGCTATGCTTTAGAAGCGGGTCGAGCAATGGTGATTGCAATCAACAAATGGGATAACATGACGGAGTACGACCGCAAGCAATGTAAGCTTGATGTTGAACGTCGTTTTGACTTTATTCCATGGGCGAAAGTGCACTTAATTTCAGCACTTCATGGTACCGGTGTGGGGGAGATGTATCCTTCAATCCACCGTGCATTTGATTCTTCACATTTGAAAGTTTCGCCAGCGAAATTAACCCAAATTTTGAATGATGCAACTGAAGCACATCAACCGCCAATGATTAATGGTAAACGCATTAAAATGCGTTATGCTCACATGGGTGGTCAAAATCCACCAACGATTATTGTGCATGGTAATAAAGTTGATAAAACCCCTGCGGATTATCGCCGTTATTTGGAAAATGTCTTCCGTCGCGTCTATAAACTTGAAGGCACACCGGTTCGTATTGACTTTAAAACGTCTGAAAATCCGTTTGAAGGGCGTAAGTCGCAAATGGACGAACGCGTGGCTGCACGTAAACGTCGTTATGTTCAGAAGTTTAAAAAGGCTGAAAAGAAATTTAAGCGTTAATCAATGATGTGTTGATGATAAAAAGCCTGAAGTTTACTTTGGGCTTTTTTCTTTTAAGATGTCATTATATTTTTGGGATTAGGATGTACACGTGACCAGATTGATACGAGTAGATGTCGATACAATTGAGCGTATTGTCCCTCTATCTAAAGAATTAGATCGCAAGACTAAAATTCAGCAGCAAAAACAGGCAATTTATCATTATCGAAATCAATTGCTCACCCAACAATTAGAGACAACAATTCAGCAAGAAGATTTTGCTACCACTCAACATGGCAAACCGTATTTAGTTAAATCTCCTAAATTTTATTTTAATCATAGTCATAGTCAAAAAAATTATGCTTTAGCAACCAGTAACAATATGCAGGATTTAGGTGTGGATATTGAAGATTTAGATCGAAAGGTACGATTTGAAGCTTTGGCAGTGCATGCTTTTCACCCCAATGAATTGCAACACTGGAAGGAACTGGAACATGATCGTGATTATTGGTTTAAAGTCTGGACGACTAAAGAAGCAGTATTGAAAGCATCTGGCTTGGGTATACATCTGAATTTAAATGAGCTAGAGACTCAGGTGCATCCTGTTTATGATGGAGGATTATGCACTCATCCTTTAATTGGAACATTTGCTTATCAAAATTTCAATTTAGGTCATGTCATGTTAACGGTGGCATGGCGTTCAGAGGCATCCTGTAAAGGTTTTGCTTTTCCAGAAATTAAAATATTTTTTCCATCTTAAAAAGTTTTTTAAATAACTTTATGAATCATTGAGTTTTTAAAGAGCCTGTTAATCCGGTTCTTTTTTTATTTTGATTTCATTCATTTTCTGTTCGCCAAAAATATTGCTCATCCGGTTAATAAATTATGGAGTGAGCTTCGAAAGAGTTTTTTTAGGGGGTATCTCGGGTTAAAAAGCATCTCTATTTATTATTCATCTTCATCTCTGATTTTTCTCTTGATTATGAGCTGTTCGGTTTGGACTGACTTCATCAATCCGTGATAACACATTCATAAAAATCTTGTTAAATTCACTAAGAATGCTTTCTAAGTCTAGGGAGTGTAGAAAATCTAAATAATGAGTTAATTATTTATAATTTGTTGAAAATCAATAAAAAATAAAATTATGTGATGGAGTTGATATTAAAATTTGTTTATTATTTGTTTGTTTTTTGTAGATTGATAAATCACGTAAAAAATAACCAAAATGTAAGAGTGGGTACACCCAAAAAAACTTTAGTGAAAAAGGTAAAAAGATGAAAAAAACCGTATTGACGCTCATGTGTATGTTTGCAGGACAAATCGCTAATGCAGAAATCATTAAAGTAAATGGGGAGGGGAAAGCCGCTATTATCAAAAAAGATCCGAATGGCACACGTAACCAGGCATTCAACAATGCGAAAACAGATGCCGTAATTGCAATGATCAAAAAAATAAATGGTCCACAAGCCATGGGTGAGGCACAACAGTATTTAGATGAAATTGTGAAGCAAGTTGATCCAACCTATATCAGTAACCGTGGAAGTTCGACTCAAGGCAATAATGAGTTAGTGACTCAAATTAGCTTGGAAATGGATGATCAAGAATTCCGTTCTATTCTGAATGATTTTGGTCTCTCTAAAAAGAACAGCCGTTCAAGCCCGATCATGATTGTTATGGATGAATATTTCGGTGTACCAAAAGATAATTCTAAACCGGTAAAAGAATTTACTTCTTATTTCTCCGATCGTAGCTACAGCTATGATGAAGATGCTAGCTACAAAGCGAGTGAAAGTGCCAAAGCAAGCGACAGCAGTTCTTATTCTTCTAAAGGGAAATCTGCAGCGGCATCAGGCTATGCCTATGGCAATTATTATGGGGCTGGCGCAGGCGTTTCTGCACGTTCAGCGAGTCACAACAACTCAGGTAAATCTGCATCTTCAAGCAGTTATAATGCCAGTGAGTCGGCAAATTATAGTCAATCTGAACGCCAGAATGATATTCAGAGCTTTGTGAAATATGTGGAATATCAAACGCCAAGTACTAAAGCTGAACATGATAATCAAACCTTAAATGCGATTTCAGCGGCAGCTTCCCGTTACGATTTACGCTTGTTGGATTCCGATATTTTTCGTAGTACTTACCTGAAAGGTCGTAGCCTGACCATTCAACAGCTTTTAAGTGATACAGAGCTTGCGAAATTGGCAGTTGCTGCACGTAAGGAAAAAGCTGATTGGTTTATGGCGGGAAGTTCGTACATTTATGACCGTGGTCGTTCATCCGCAACAGGGCAGTTCGTTTGCGATGGTGCAGTCAGTTTTAAAATTTATTCTGTAGATGATGGCACTTTAATGGGCGGTGAAACTCGCACTGAATCATCGACAGGTGCGACTACAGATTCATGTCGAACCAATGTGGCAAAAAAACTGGGTGATTTAGCCATTAGTCAGGTAGGGCCACAAATTCTTGCCTACTCTAAAAATCGTTCAATGTACGGCAAAGAAATCACCATTTTTGTGAAAAGCGTTTCAGGCAATGTTTCTACCCGTTTAGGTGATGACTTGTATGTGGCACTTGAAGAAATTGAAGGTGCAGAAAACATTGATGTGCGTACACAGGATGGCAAACTGGTCGAACTGACTATGACGTATAAGAGCAGTAAACCAATTACCGGTGAGCTGGCGAAAGCACTACGTAAAGTCAATCCGACACTTTCAAGTGCAGAACGCTTGCAGGCAGGTAATACGATCACACTTTGTATTGGTGGTACTCAATGCAAGTAAAAGCTAAAGCACTCTGGTTTGCAATGTCGATGCTTTCGGTATCTGTTGCACAAGCCAATATTCAAATCTACCCATCACAAGGGCTGTTTGGTTTAGAGCAACAGTGTCGCCAAGATTCAAATCGAATTGAAGCCAATGGTTCATCAATTATTTGTGATTTTAGCAAAGCCATTCAAAACGAAAGTGTTCGGAAACAGGCTCAACAATTTTTTGTGCAGGGTTTGCAAAACAGCTTTCCTGACCAAATCGTAGCGAACATTTCACAGAAGACTAAACATCGTACTTATGTGGCGTCTTTAGAAGTGATACGTGCCAGTGAATATGTGGTGAATAAAGACTCAACATCGGAAATTTTTTTACCTGTGACCTTGAGTTTAAAGCTCACCAATATTTTGTCGGGTGAAGTGATTTATAGCGACAGTGCGACTTTATCCCAACCGATAAAAGTCTTGAGCAGTGAGCTTGATTCAGTTGCCACAAAAGCTGAAATTGAAAAGAAATTTCAAAGTACTTTGCTGACCTTGACCCAGCAGGTCACACAGGATTTGAAATCCAAATTTAAGGTCGCTGAAATCGAAAGTAATGTGATTGATACATGGAAATCATATTTAGTGTTGGATAAAGGCTTTAATCAGGGAATAGCCAAAGGTGACGAGCTGAGTTCTGTGGATGGCGATTTAATTCGGATTGTGCATGCTGATAGTGATTATGCGGTCGCCATTCCTGTATTAATGCTGAATAAGGCAAAAATATTTAGCAAGATATCAACCAATACGCGCCAAGCTTTAAATAAGCCTAAAGCTTTGGTGGTGGATGTTTTGAATTATCAGGGTGAGTCAAAAGATCTGGTTGAACAAATATTTTCAGATGCCGTGGGAGAAAAAGCATCTTTCACACTGACACCGGTAAATAAGCGTTATAGCGCATTGGCACAAAGTATTGGTGAACAAACAGAACTGGCACAAGCTGAAGATATTAACCAGCGCGAATTGCCTGAATTTTTTATTCGCATCAATGTCATGCCTGCAATTGCTTATGAGCAAGCAGTCGGCAAAATGACTCAGCAGCAAGTGGTGCATAGTGAAGTATTTGCGGAGATGATCGATCGTTCAGGTCGCGTTATTTTTTCAGCACATACCACGGATGAAATTAAAGAAATCATTTCACAAGGTATGGGATTTTCTTTAGAGGCACGCAAAGAAATTTCACTAAAAAATGCGCTGATTCAATTGGGCCAGAAATTTCAAAAAGGTATTCAGTTCACTCGTTCCGATTTGAAAGTGAGTGGCAGCAGTCAACAAAATGTAAACATTGAAGATAAAGGTGAGCGCTTAAGTGTTGGGATGAAAGTGCATGTTTATAACCAGCAAAAAGTAGCACAGCGTAATGTTCTGATTCCGACTTGGGAAGCCACAATTATTGAGCGCAATGGTTCACAAGTAAAAGCACAACTTGATTTTCCAGTCAGTGGCAATGACCGACTTCCGGTACATTCGGGTGATGTCGTTTTAGTCGATAGCAATGCAGCTGTGGGCGACTCAAAATTGGCCCGTGTATTTTGCCCTAATATGCATACAGAGCAGGTCGGTGAGATTCCTTTCTATGGGTTTGGCCCTCTGATTTATCATGCATTTTCAAGTGAATCTAAGCGGCCATTTTATGCCACAGGCTCAGGTTTTAGAGGTCAAACAGCCTTAAAAGATGCGGTCATTCAACTGACAGAAAATTCAGGCTTCAAAAAGAACCTGGATCTCAAATTTTATCTCCCCCGCGATGAATGTTTGCAACCTGTCTTTAAAATTCAGGTCAAAGAAAATTCAATCAAATGTAATGCTGATAAATCAAATTGTGATGCAACCCTGGTTATGGGAAGTGGCGCGCGCAAATTTGATGAAAAAGCTGAACGTATTGGTGCCTATGGACTTCAGCAAGAAATTGAATTGAAAGGCATTGATAACCAGCATCGTTACGCGATGTATAACATCCAGATGTTTAATGCATTACCTCCAATTCTCAAACAAATCGTGCAAAAAGCCGATTCTTCACAATAAAGGAAATGACAGATGAAAAAAGTAGCGATTGTTTTGGCGGTATCATTATCACTGGGCACCTCATGTGTACAAGCGGGTTTTGGGTCGTTAGGCGGGCTTGCTTCTACATTGACAGAATCTGTAACGGGTGTTTCATCATCAAATATGGATTTGGCTGGCTTCTTTACTCAAGCGAAAGCAACCAATGCGATGTTCATTGAAAGCCGTAGTGCTTTGGCTTCCTTGCTTGCAAGTAAAAAGGAGTCAGATGAGTTAAGAACAAAACAAAAAAGTTTGAAAACCACTTCTGATCCAAAAGAAAAAGAAGCGATTCAAAAAGAAATTGTCGCAATGTCGAATGCGGTTCTTGATGCATCAAAAAAGGATGAAGATGCAACAGTTGCAAAACTTTCATCACTTAATGCAGATCAAAAGAAATATTTATTGGCGTCTGCATCAAACTTTGTGATTGCAAGTTTAACGGCGCGTGACTTGGCTTTGGGTGCGAAACAAGTCAGCATGGGCGTGATGGCAAACCCTATGAGCTTGACAAATACGGGCCTATCTCTGGTTGATGCAAAAAATGTTGTAGGTGATATTACCGGTATTGCGAAAAATTCAAGTATGGCTCTGGTGGAATATCCGAAACTACTTAAAAAAGCCGGGATTGAATTTAAAATGCCTGAGAGTGCAGCATCGAAACCACAAGATATCTCTTCATTTTTATAATTGGGTGCTTGTCTCTACGCTTTATTTAAAAGTAAATAAAAAATCTCTCACCAATAATTGAATGATTTTCTTTAGAAAAAAAGAGCCTGTTAGTCAGGTTCTTTTTATTTTGATTTTTCTCATTTTCTTTTCGCCAAAAATATATTGCTCATCCGGTTAATAAACTGCGGACTGAGCTTAGAAAGCATCATCAGTACTTTGGTTTTAAGTCCTACCGCTTGATGGATTTTGGTGAACATTGAGTCTTTCGCTTGCACACGTGCGTAAATTGCCTGTGCAACATCTTCAGCAGTTAAATGTACGCTCATATTTTGGATGCTGCCTGCATCCATATTTTTGACCATTGCGGTTTGAACAAATAAGGGCATGACATCTAAAACGCGAATGCCGTATTTTTGCCACTCAATATCTAAGCCTTCGGTAATGCCGCGAACCGAAAATTTACTGGCTGAATACGAGACTAAATCGGCTTGGCCATATATCGCAGAGGCAGAAGACAGGTTGATAATACGCGCGAAAGAAGCCTGCTTTAGGAAAGGTAAAGCGGCATGGCAACCATTTAAAATACCTTTAACATTAATATCGATGGTTCGGTGATGTGCTGCAATATCGGTCTGTTCAAAAGCCCCTGAATAGAGAATGCCAGCATTGTTGACCAACACATTCATTTCGCCTGCCCACGCCTGAAATTCAGTCAATGCCCGTTGCCATTGCTGATAATCAGCAACATCGAGTAAATCTGCTTTAGCTTGTGATCCTAATTGCTGGGCAAGTTTTTGGGCTAGAACCTCATTGATATCATAGATGCTGACTTTATAGCCGTGTTGATAAAACAGCCTTGCCGTTGCAGCGCCAATGCCTTGTGCTGCACCACTAATAAAGATACTGTGCATAGGTTTCTCCCTATCAATTTTATTTTTTGTGCGCTTAATTTCTTAACTCGTTCTGTTTGAGCATAACCAACCTTGATAGTGAAAACCGTTGTTAATTGGAAGTGATTGGAGTGATGAAAACATGGATAAATTATTGGTAGTGATGCGTGAGTTACGTGAAAAATGTCCATGGGACCAGCAGCAAACACCGCAAAGCCTGACTAAATATGCCATTGAAGAAGCGTATGAGGTGGAAGCGGCAGTTAGGGAGGGGAATACAGACGAGATACGGGATGAACTCGGTGATTTACTTCTGCAAGTCGTTTTTCAGTCGCAAATGTATAGTGAAGTCGGGGCTTTTGATTTTAATGATGTCGTGAATGCGATTACTGAAAAGTTAATTCGTCGTCATCCACATGTATTTCAGGCAGAGCGATTTTCACAGCTCAGTTCAGATGATGTTGCTGTGCTTTGGAAACAAATTAAACAACAAGAAAAACAAGGCAAAGCCCAATCCCGTTTAGATGAGATCAAACATGGACCTGCAATTCAACAAGCGCATGAAATTCAAAAAAATGCTGCACTAATTGGCTTTGATTTCCCGGATGTGGCAGGCGCTTATGGCAAGCTGAATGAAGAATTACAAGAGCTGCAACACGCCATGGATAATCAAAATTCCGACGAAATATTCGATGAATTTGGTGATTGTTTGTTTTCACTCATTAATGTTGGACGTAAACTAGGGCTTTCCAGTGAAATGGCGCTTTTAAGCACTATTCATAAATTTAGAACTCGTTTTGCTTTCATTGAAGATCACGCTCAACAGCAACATAAAAAAATTGAGACTCTGTCTTTAGAAGAAATGGATCGACTCTGGGAGCAGGCAAAACAACAATTAAAATAAAAGGCCGATAATGAAAAAAATAATACAGATCCTGAATGCAATTTTTTATATGGGTGTATTGATGTCGGTGTTGAGCGGAACGACGGGTTATGCTCAACAATTCGACCAACACTATTTAAAATGGAAGGCTGAACAGGAAGCCCAGGATGCACGTTTAAAAATACCGCATGTATCTCCGCCAAAAAATTACTATTTGGCGAAACCTGCTTTACAGGCATCCACTGGGGCTAAAATAAGTTTGAACCAGGCCAATCTGGAACAGTTACAAGAGCTGTCTGGGATCGGTTTAAAAAAAGCAGAAGCGATCATTGCCTATCGTCAAAAAAATGGAAAATTTAAAAACATTGAAGAATTACAGCAGGTCAAGGGAATTGGACCCGCTTTATTTGCCAAGAATAAAGATCGATTAAGCCTGTAATTCATAGGTCAAGCAGTCAAGAAGGGCCAAACAATATATTTAGCATTGAGATAATCAAATTGCCCTTTGATTGTGTTAGATATATGATTAGCGTCATCTTAGATATTTTACGTTCAGACGTAGGAGACAGCGTCTTTTGCAAACTTTGCGCGCGTCAAAATGTGGTTTATCAACCGCTCAATTACCTTCTTCCATATTAGATGTTATCGATGCCTTAAATAAGGCAGGCTTTGAAGCTTATATCGTCGGTGGCGGTGTCCGTGACTTAATGTTGGGTCTGAATCCCAAAGATTTTGATGCAGTCACCGATGCCACGCCGGCACAAGTGAAAGAAGTTTTCGGACGGCGTTGTCGTATTATTGGGCGACGTTTTGAGCTTGCTCATGTCTATTCAGGCCGAGAACTGATCGAAGTTGCGACATTCCGTGCACCGCCTAAAAAAGCAGTGACTTCTGCTTCAGGCATGATTTTACGTGACAATAATTGGGGCACGATTGAGCAAGATTTTGCCCGCCGTGATTTTTCCATTAATGCAATGTATTACCAACCGCGTAAAGGGATCGTGCTCGATTTCTGTAATGCAGTTGATGATATCGAAAATAAAACTTTACGCTTATTGGGTGATCCGACTTTACGTTTTGAAGAAGATCCAGTGCGTATGCTGCGTACTTTGCGTTTCGCGGCAAAATTAAATTTCAGTATTGCGCCTGAAATTTTAGAGATTTTCACCCCTGAAATGACCCAGTTACTGCGTGATATTTCTCCGCATCGTTTATATGACGAATCGCAGAAATTGTTCACCATGGGGCATTTGAATCGCGTGCTGCCGATGCTGATTGATTTTGATATCTGGCGTCAGCTGTTTGCCGATATCCGTCCAGATATTTCAACCTTTATCGAACGTGCAGCCATCAATACCGATCAACGTATTCAAATTGGTAAAACCATTAACCCTGCATTTTTCTATGCCGTGTTGCTGTGGAAACCCTTTTTAGAACGTTGTGAATTTTATCTCAATAAAGGTGTTGTTGCTGCAGAAGCACGTGCACAAGCGGGCTTGGATGTATTAAAGCGTCAGGCCACCCGTACTATTATTCCACGTTTTGCAGAAACCTTTATTCGTGAAGTTTGGGAAATGCAAACCCGTTTGCTCAATCCAAAACCACAGCAAATACAAGCGTTATCGACCCATGCACGTTTCCGTGCCGGCTTCGATTTCCTGTTGCTTCGTGAGAAGTCAGGTGACAATACCACCCAAGGTATGGGCATGTGGTGGGATTCTTATCAGCTGCTGAGTACGGATGAAAAAGAACGTGCCATTAGTCAATATAATCGCCAACGTGCAAAAAGTCGTCGTAAAGCTGCAACAGAAGATGTGATTGAAGCTAAATCAGTTTCTGTAGAAATTGAACCTTTGGTAAACGAGCCTGAACCACGCCGCCGTGAACGCAAGAGCAGAACACGATCTGACCGACCTGTTCAAACAGTTTCTGCAGGCGGTTCAGAGATTGCATATGACCATCCAATTCTAAAACGTAAACGTGTTAAACGTGATTTAAGCCAAGTGGTTTTTGGACCGACACAATGAGCACAGTCACCTATATTGGCTTAGGTAGTAACTTGGGTAATTCACGCCAGATTTTGCTTGAAGCTGTGCAAAAGCTGGCAACACTTGGAACCGTGAAAACATCCAAGTTATATCAAAGTCCTCCCATGGGACCCCAAGACCAACCGAATTATTTAAATGCGGTGGTACAGCTAGAAACCGATTTAGCGCCCTTGCTTTTATTGGATGAATTACAACGTTTTGAACAAGAATCAGGTCGGGTGCGTTTACGTCGATGGGGCGAACGTACTTTAGATCTGGATTTATTGGTCTATGGTCAAGAACACATTCAAAATGAGCGTTTAACCGTTCCACATGTGGGACTGCTCGAACGTGATTTTGTGGTCATCCCCTTGTTAGATTTAGATGCAAATATACAAATTAAAACACAACGATTAAAAGATTTACCCGTGGTTCAACATCCAACCCTGACTGTTTTGGATGATGAAACTTGGTCAAATATTTAATTTAGGCATGTTCTTGGAACGTGTTAGAGGAACATCTTGATGATTAGTCTCAGCGACTTAAGACAATTTAAAACTGATGGACGCAAATTTTCTTGTCTGACCTGTTACGATGCCAGTATGGCAAAGGCAATGGAAATTGCCGAAGTCGACAGCATTTTAATTGGTGATTCTTTAGGGATGTCGATCCAGGGCCGTGATTCAACCCTGCCCGTGACTGTGGAAGATATGGCTTACCATACCGCTGCGGTACGCCGTGGGAATCAACATGCCTTCATTATGACTGACTTGCCATTTATGAGTTATGCCACTTTAAATGACGCATTGATAAGCTCAAAAACCGTCATGCAAGCTGGCGCGCAAATGGTCAAAATGGAAGGCGGGGCTTGGTTAAGTGAAACTGTCACTGTTTTGACACGGAATGGCATTCCAGTCTGTGTACACTTGGGTTTAACGCCTCAATCCGTTCATGTATTTGGCGGATATAAATTACAGGCACGTACCCGTGAAGCAGCGGATCAACTGATTGCAGATTGTAAAGCTGTGGTAGAAGCGGGTGCTGCATTATTATTATTAGAATGTGTACCGGCACAATTGGGTAAAGAAATTAGTGAATTGTTCCCGCATATTCCAGTGATTGGGATTGGTGCAGGTGCAGATACCGACGGTCAGGTGCTGGTCGTTCAAGATATGCTGGGCTTGACCTTTGGTCGCGTGGCTAAATTTGTACGTAACTTTATGAAAGAACAGGCAGGGGAAACTGCAATTCTGGATGCTTTTAAAGCCTACCATGCTGCAGTACAGGATGGTTCTTTCCCTGCTAAAGAACAAACTTTTCAAGTCGAGCTGTAAACATGAAAACAGAAACCACCATTCAAGGATTAACTGCTTCACTTAGTCCAGCTCGAGCGGCACGAAAAATTATTGGTTTTGTTCCAACCATGGGGAATTTGCACGAAGGTCATTTAAACCTGGTGCGTGAAGCACGCAAGATATGTGATGTCGTGGTGGTCAGTATTTTTGTCAATCCAATTCAGTTTGGTCCAAATGAAGATTTTGAAAACTATCCACGTACTTTAGAACAGGATAGCCGTTTGTTGGCAGATGTGGGCTGTGACATTGTTTTTGCACCCAGTGTTGAACAAATGTATGGCAATAAACCCCGTTTAACCAATATTAGTGTCTCTGAAATTACTAACGATTTATGTGGCTTACAGCGTTCAGGTCATTTCGATGGCGTGGCTGTGGTTGTGACTAAACTGTTTAATATGGTGCAACCGAATTTTGCATTCTTTGGACAAAAAGATTATCAGCAATTGGCGGTGATTCGTCAGTTTGTACGTGATTTGAATATTCCATTGGAAGTGATTGGTGTGCCGATCACCCGTGCTGATGATGGTCTGGCTTTAAGCTCGCGTAATGGTTATCTAACTGAAGAGCAGCGTAAGACAGCTCCAGCAATTTACCAAAGTTTAAAAGCGGCTGAACAAGAACTGCAAAATGGTGTTGCTCTAGCGGAAGTGTTGGAAAATATAAAGCAAAAGTTGACACAAGCGGGTTTTATTGTGGATTATGTGGAAGCACGTACTCCCGAATTACAAAAAATTGAAGCATTTGATCAAGATGTCGTTTTGTTTGTAGCTGCTAAATTAGGTACAACCCGACTGATTGATAACTTGCAAGTTAAGTATACTGCATAAAATTTAGTCATAGGACAGCCTTGCCATGAAGCGTATTTTAATCGTTACAGGACAATCTGGATCAGGAAAATCATCTGCCTTGCAGGTGCTTGAGGATTTGGGCTATTACTGTATTGATAATTTACCATTGGCATTGCTGCCTGAAATTGTTGCCAAACTGGACAGTGAAAATAATTTAGAACAATTGGCTTTAGGGGTGGATGTACGCAGTACCCGCGCAGATCTACAAGAGTTTGATCATGTTTTTGAACAACTGCAAAGACATGGTTCGGTGGATATCATTTATTTGACCACCCAAGATCAACAATTGATTTCCCGTTTTAGTGCATCGCGGCGTCCACATCCTTTATCTAGTCGTTTTAAAAGTTTGAATCAGTGTATTCAGGAAGAAAAAACCTTATTGCTTCCGATACAATTACGATCAACAGTACATATTGATACCAGTGATAAAAGTGTGCATGATCTAAAGCACACTTTGTTGTCTAAACTTGGACAATCCGATAACTTAATTTTAATTTTACAATCTTTTGGTTATAAACACGGTATTCCCCTCGATGCCGATTATGTGTTTGACGTACGTCATTTGCCTAATCCGCATTGGGATCTGGAATTGCGAAAATATTCAGGTTTAGATTTACCTGTACAACAGTTTTTGCTGCAAAGTGAACAAACCAACGAGATGTTCGAAGACATTTATCATTTTTTAGATAAATGGTTGCCTGCCTTTGCTGAGGGGCATCGTCACTATATGACGGTGTCGATTGGGTGTACGGGAGGGCAGCACCGTTCAGTATATATTGTGGATAGACTCAAAAAGGCTCTTGAGGCAAAATGGTCTATTCAGGTCTTACACAGGGAAATGAAGCACTGGTCATGATTGACACAACTGTTGACGTAATTAACAAACTAGGTTTACATGCGCGTGCGTCTGGAAAGCTGATTGAAGTTACCACCAAATTTCGTTCATCGATTCAAATTGGTAAAGGTGACAAATTAGTCGATGCAAAAAATATTATGTCCTTGCTCATGCTCGGTGCAGGCAAAGGCACAACTTTACGTTTAGTGCTTGAAGGTGCAGATGAAGAACAAGCTTTATCTGAAATTCAGGCGCTATTTGCAGCAAAATTTTACGAGGCAGATTAATCGTGGCACGTCGACCGCAACAGCGTTTTACTGAAGATGACTTTGAAACTTTAGAAGGGCGTGCAAGCAAAACCGAACAAAAAAAAGCAGTTCAACGTATGGCTGCTTTAGGTGAACAACTCTCTGAATTGAGTCTTAAACAAATTCAGAAACTCCCTGTGGAAGAGCGTTTAATTGATGCGTTGTTAGACGTACGTAATATTACGTCACATGAAGCACGCCGTCGCCAATTTCTACGTATTGGTAAATTATTGCGCAATGAAGATGAGGCAGTGATTTTATCTTATTTAACTCCGCAACAAGGTGCGAAAAAAACTGCACAATTGCAGCGTTGGGTTGACCGAATGATTGCACAGGGTGATCCAGCAATCAAAGAATTCATGAAAGCGCATAATGCGGCTGAACATCATCCGATTCGTCAGCATATCTTGCGTATTCAGCGTGATATCACCAAACAATTGCCTGAAGAACAAGTCGCTGCTTCTAAGTTGAAATTATTTAACTATATTCAGCAAGTAGCATTGATTTCAGACAATTGATTTCTTGGTTCGATACTAAAACTAAAAAAGCGACTCATATGAGTCGCTTTTTTATGCTTTGATATTTCTCTCTTGCGCTTTGCGACAAGGCAGTGCATTGTCGCTTGCTCAGGGAGAGAGTTAGAGAGAGTTGTGGGTGCGGATAAATTACTGAAACTCACCTGTGGCACGTTCTTTTGCCCAGTCACGCAAGATGAATTTTTGCAGTTTCCCAGTTGAAGTTTTAGGAATCTCGGTAATCACCAGATCTTTAGGCACTTTAAAGCGTGCTAAATGTTGTTTGCAGAATTCAATCAGTTCTTCAGGTGTTGCTATTTTACCTTGTTTCAGTTCCACAAAGGCACATGGAACTTCTTGCCAGCGTGGATCAGGTTTTGCCACTACTGCTGCAGTGAGTACAGCGGGATGCTGATACAGCACTTCTTCTACTTCAAGCGAGGAAATATTTTCACCCCCTGAAATGATTACATCTTTGGAGCGGTCGGTGATTTTGGCATAGCCATCGGGTTGGCAAACAGCCAGATCGCCCGTATGGAACCATCCACCAGCAAAGGCTTCAGCTGTTGCCTCAGGATTTTTCAGATAACCTTTCATCACAATATTGCCACGGAACATAATTTCGCCCATGGTGTGACCATCATGTGGAACTTCCTGCATGGTTTCAGGATCAAGTACTTTCATGCCGTCTTGTAATGGGTAAGGAACGCCTTGACGTGAATGCAACTGTGCCTGTTCTTGAATCGACAAATCACTCCAGCCTGCCTGGGATGCGCACAGCGCAGAAGGACCATAGGTTTCTGTCAGGCCGTATACATGGGTGACGTTAATGCCAATATTGCGCATGCCTTCAATGATCGCTGCTGGAGGTGCGGCACCCGCGACCATGACTTCGACACGGTGATCAATCTTGGTCTTTTTCTCTTCAGGGGTATTGATCAGCATCGACAGAACAATCGGTGCGCCACAGAAGTAATCGACTTTATGTTCAGCGATCAGTTTAAAGATCAGTTCAGCATCGACTTTACGCAAGCAGACGTTGGTTCCACCGTTGGCCGCCAAGGTCCAGGCAAAGCACCAGCCATTACAGTGGAACAGAGGCAGGGTCCATAAATAGGTGGCACGAGGCATCATGCCGCAAGCAATAATGTTGCTGGCTGCATTAATGTAGGCACCACGGTGATGGTAAACCACGCCTTTAGGGTTGCCCGTGGTTCCAGAAGTGTAACTTAAGCTGATGGCATCCCATTCATCTTGGGGTAAATGCCATTCAAAGTTTGCATCACCTTGGGCAATCCAGTCTTCATATTCGATTTGACCTATACGGCTATCTTCACCTTCAAACTCTTCATCGGCCACATCAATCACATAAATGTCTTGTGGAACCAAGGCAAGCGCTTCAGTTGCAAGCGCTGTAAATTCAGGATCAACCAATAAGACTTTGCTTTCAGCATGTTCCAGCATGAAAGCAAGGGTCTTGGCATCCAGACGGGTATTTAAGGTGTTGAGAACTGCGCCTGCCATAGGCACAGCAAAATGCGCTTCAATCATGGCAGGGACGTTAGGCAGCAGTACAGACACGGTATCATTTTTACCGATGCCTAATTTTTGGAGTTGGTTGGCAAACTGACGGCAACGATTGTATTTTTCACGCCAGGTAATACGACGCTTACCGTGAATAATCGCGTTTTGATTTGGATAGATATAGGCTGCACGATCAAGATAGCGTAAAGGTGACAACGCTACAAAATTTGCGGGGGTACGCGGTAATTCATCATATGCGCTAACCATTGGAAAACTCCGTTGTATATTTATTTATTTTCATATCCTGTTGAAAAGATATGCATTTATCATGAGTGTTGCATTTATGCTTTAGTCGAGTGCTTTTTAATAATTTATAAAATATTGAATTTTAAAGATATTATTTTTTGACACTCAAATATTTTGAACGCACGGGTTCCCATATTTGATTTTTTAGGTATTTTACTCTAGTTGGGCAATTAAAATAATATCAGCCAAGGAAGAATAATGAAAATACAACAGGCGGATGAAGTGTGGCGGAATTGGTCAGGGAGTCAGCACGGCTCTGCTGAAATTTTTAAGCCCAGTCAGATCAATGAATTACAAAGTCTGGTGAAGTCGCATGCACACATTCGTGCAGTGGGTGCAGGGCATTCGTTCAGTGCTTTAGTCAATACAAATGAAGTGCTGATCAATCTCGATCGTTTCAATGGTGTAGTTGCCTTTGATGAAGATCAAACTCAATGCACTCTTCAAGCGGGCACCCGTTTATATGATTTAGGTGAATATCTTGCCCCGATCAATCAGGCCCTACCCAATCAGGGCGATATAGACCAGCAAAGTTTGGCGGGCGCCATTTCTACCGGAACGCATGGTACGGGTATTGGTTTACAGTGTTTATCTGCTTTTGTGGAAGGTTTTGAATTACTGACCGCATGTGGAGAGCTGTTACAATGTAATCGTCAGCAAAATACCGAAATATTTCAGGCTGGACGAGTGGCATTGGGCAGCTTGGGTATATTGATAAAAATTATCCTGCAAAATCGGCCACGATATAAATTAAAAGAACAGATTCGACTGTGTCCGCTACAGGAGATATTTGCAAATATCGATCAATGGAAACATCAGCACCGACATATTGAATTTTGGGCATTTATTTATTCTGATCATGTGATGTTGAAAACCTTGAATGAAACGGATGATGACATTCAGCCGAGGCAAGAGAGCTGGTCTTCAGAAGATGCCTTGTTGACCTTATGTTCGGAATTGACGCGAAGATTGCCTGCTACAAATCCCTATCTGCAAAAACTGCTGAGTGTGTTTATCAAACCGACCTGCTATGTTGATTGGTCCAACCAGATTTTTCCCACACCGCGCAAGACCAAATTTAATGAAATGGAATATCAGATTCCGGTTGAGCAAGGCTTACAGTGTCTAGAGGAGGTTTTGCATGTTTTATGCAAACATCAAGTGCCGATGTTTTTCCCGATCGAGTTTCGTTATGTCAAAGGCGATGATATCTGGTTAAGCCCTTTTTATGAAAGTGATTCAGTTTCTATTTCCATTCACCAGTTTTATAAACAGGATTATCATGCGATCTTTAATCTGGTCGAGCCTATTTTACAGAAATATCAGGGACGACCACATTGGGGAAAATTGCATTCCATGACTGCAGCTTCGCTGCATGATCTCTATCCGAAATGGGACGATTTCATGGCATTACGTCAGCAACTGGATCCACAGCAAAAATGGCTCAATCTTTATTTAAAGCAATTGTTTTTGTCTGGAAAATGAGGAGAGGGCGATGCAATCAAATTATTTTCAGCAACTGACTCAGGATCTCAAACAACAGGGAACAGGAACGCCGTAGCTGATTTTAGATGTAAAAACCTATCAACATAATTTGAACTATGTACAGTCAAAATTGCCTGTGCAGTTAAAACCACGTCTGGTGGTGAAATCCTTAGCCAGCATCCAGCTACTCAAACTGGCCAGTGGAAAACTGAATACCCAGTGCTTTATGGTGTTTCATCTGCCGCATCTTGCGGAAATTATGGGGTCATTTCCGCAAGCCGATATTTTGCTGGGAAAACCCATGCCGATACGGGCAGTGGAATTGTTTTATCAAAGCACTACGCAGCAGAATATTCATATCCAATGGCTGATTGATGATGTAGCGCGATTACAACAATATCTGCAGCTCGCGCAACGACTTAATCTCAGATTAAATATAAATATTGAAATTGATGTTGGGCTGCATCGTGGTGGAGTACAAACCCAGCAGCAATTTAGAGCCTTACTGAAGCTGATTCAGCAAAATGCGCCTTATCTCAAACTTTCAGGGTTGATGGGCTATGATGCACATGTTACCAAACTGCCAAAAATCATAAAAAGTCCTGAAAAAAGTTATCAACAATCACAGCAGATTTATCAACAATATAAAAATATTATTCAGCAGCAATTCCCGGATTTATGGCATGAAAGCCTCTGTTTTAACGGCGGTGGGAGTCCAACCTTTATGCAGCATTGCCAGCAGAGCGAATGTAATGATCTGGCTTTTGGTTCGATGTTGGTCAAGCTGAGTGATTTTGATCTGGAAAATTTATCCGTTTTAAAGTGTGCACTCTGGATTGCTACACCCGTGTTAAAAGTTTTGCCGTATAGCCAATTGCCCGGTTTGGAGGTGCTAAATCATCTTCCACATAAATATCAAGCTTTGTTTGTCTATGGCGGTTATTGGCGAGCAGATTATATTTATCCTGAAAAAAGTCAGCCGCACATGTTATATGGTCGTAGTAGCAATCAGGAAATGCTTCAGGTTCCTAAACCTCGTGACATTGCCGTGGATGATTATGTATTTTTAAGACCGGCACAAAGTGAAGCTGTGATCCCGCAATTTGCTCAGCTCTATGCTTATACACAGGGCAAATTCGAAGCATGGGATACCTTTAGAGCATAAAATGAGGAGCAAGATTTCCTGATTCTGATGAAGGGAGAGCATTGGCAAATAAATTCAAAATCAGTCAAATCGCGAATTTTCTAGGTGAAAAGGTTTAATCCTTGGGGTAAGACGTGTAAAATTCTAATCGATTTACATTTATCCACCGTTTTTATCTTTTGAGGTTCTCCTCGATCATAATCTCGCGGTGATATGCTCCATGGTACGGGGCATCACTCCTTAAGGATTTCTTATGCCAATTATCACTTTGCCCAATGGCGATCAAAAACAGTTTGATCATGCCGTATCTGTGATGGACGTTGCACTCAGCATTGGTCCTGGTCTTGCAAAAAATACAGTTGCTGGTCGTGTGAACGACCGTTTAGTCGATGCGTCTGATCTCATCACTGAAGATGCAACACTACAAATTATTACGCCTAAAGACGACGCCGGTGTCGAAATTATCCGTCACTCTTGCGCGCATTTGGTTGGCCATGCTGTTAAGCAATTGTTCCCAGAAGCAAAAATGGTGATTGGTCCAGTCATTGAAGAAGGTTTCTACTATGACATCTGGATGCCACGTCCATTCACATTAGATGACATGGCAGCGATTGAAGAGCGTATGAAAAAGCTCATCGATCAAGACTATGAAGTCGTGAAAAAAATGACACCGCGTGACGAAGTGATTGCAGAATTCACAGCACGTGGTGAAGAATACAAACTGCGCTTGATTGCAGACATGCCTGAAGAAACACAAATGGGCTTGTACTACCATCAAGATTATTTGGATATGTGCCGTGGTCCGCACGTTCCAAACACTAAATTCTTAAAATCGTTCAAGCTGACTAAAATCTCGGGTGCTTACTGGCGCGGTGATGCGAAGAATGAACAGTTACAACGTATTTATGGTACAGCTTGGGCAGACAAAAAACAGCTTGCAGCCTATGTAAAACGTATTGAAGAAGCAGAAAAACGCGATCACCGTAAAATTGGTAAAGCGCTAGATTTGTTCCATATGCAAGAAGAAGCACCGGGTATGGTGTTCTGGCATCCGAACGGCTGGACCATTTACCAAGTACTTGAACAGTACATGCGTAAAGTTCAGCAAGACAATGGCTATGAAGAAATCCGCACCCCACAGGTTGTAGATTTTACGCTTTGGGAAAAATCAGGACATGCTGCAAACTATGCAGACAACATGTTCACCACGCATTCTGAAAACCGTAACTACGCGGTTAAACCAATGAATTGTCCTTGTCACGTACAAGTGTTCAACCAGGGTTTGAAATCGTACCGTGATCTTCCGGTACGTTTAGCAGAATTTGGTTCATGTCACCGTAACGAACCATCGGGTTCATTACACGGCATTATGCGTGTTCGTGGCTTTACTCAGGATGATGCGCATATCTTCTGCACCAAAGAACAAATTGGTCAGGAAGTTGCAGACTTTATCAAATTGACACTGGATGTATACAAAGACTTTGGCTTCGAAGAAGTACAAATGAAATTGTCGACTCGTCCTGAAAAACGTGTTGGTGAAGATGCACTTTGGGATATGGCGGAAAAATCTTTAGCGGATGCTTTGGATGCTGCAGGTCTGGCTTGGGATTTACAACCAGGTGAAGGCGCATTCTACGGTCCGAAAATTGAATTCTCACTGAAAGACTGCTTAGGTCGTATCTGGCAATGTGGTACTATTCAGTGTGACTTCAACTTACCAGGGCGTTTAGACGCATCTTATGTAACAGAAGATAATGATCGTGATCAGCCTGTGATGTTGCACCGTGCAATTCTGGGTAGTTTTGAACGATTTATTGGTATACTTATTGAGCACTACGCTGGTTTCATGCCACCATGGTTATCACCAGTTCAAGCGTGTGTAATGAATATTACTGATTCTCAAGCCGAGGCATGTGAGTCAGTCGTCGCTAAACTTAAAGAAAGTGGAATTCGTACCATTTCTGACTTGAGAAATGAGAAAATCGGCTTTAAGATTCGTGAACGTACTTTAGAGCGTATTCCTTACTTACTGGTTCTTGGAGACCGTGAAGTAGAGGAAGGTACTGTGAATGTTCGTACCCGCTCAGGAAAAAATTTAGGTACTATGTCAATCGATGCCTTCGTTGACCTAGTGAAAGCAGCCGTAGCCGAACGCGGCCGGTACATTGTGGAGTAACAGCGATTAAACAGCCTGACCGTAATCAACAGGGCGGTAACAAATCAAACCGTCCTGCCTTGAATGATGAAATTCGTGCAAAAGAAGTCCGTCTTGTAGACGAAAATGGCGAGCAAAAAGGTATCGTAAGCTTGGCTGATGCCTTACGTGCAGCAGAAAGCGTTGAGCTTGATCTTGTAGAGATCGTTGCCAATGCAGAGCCACCCGTTTGTAAGATCATGGACTTCAACAAGCATTTGTTTGATCTTAAGCAAAAGCAGAAAGAAGCGAAGAAAAAACAGCATCAAGTACAGGTGAAAGAAATCAAGCTACGCCCTGCGACTGATGTTGGTGATTACAACGTAAAATTACGTGCAATTATCAAGTTCCTTGAAGAAGGCAACAAGGTAAAAATCACCTTACGCTTCCGTGGTCGTGAAATGGCTCACCAACAATTAGGTCTTGCTCAATTGCAAAAAGTTGAAGCAGACGTAATCGAATACGGTACAGTCGAACAATCACCAAAAATGGAAGGTCGTCAAATGGGTATGCTACTTGGACCAAAACGTAAAAAGTAAGCACTCATTGATCCATTGATAAAAAAAGCACTGCCAATGCAGTGCTTTTTTTATGGCTTAGGATTTGGTTTACAATTCCAATACTGGGACAAGACTTGGATAATCTGTTGGTAAGGATGATTATTTTTATTCTTAAAATGTCAATCTATGCTTTTTGATCCAAAAAGAAAGACCCTTCTGGGTCTTTCTCAATAAGAGCGATTTATTGTGCATCTACGCTGGTCTTTTCCGTATTTTCAATCGCCGTCTTTTTACCAATCGGAATTTGGCGCGGCATGGCTTCTTCAGGAACAGAACGTTGCAAATCTATTTTCAATAAACCATTTTCATAATTGGCTTGTTGTACCTCAATATGTTCATCTAGGCGTAGCGACAGTTTAAATGAGCGACTGGCGATGCCTTTATGTAAAAATTCAACCGTGGTATCTGACTTTTCTTCTACGGCTTTACCGGTAATCGTGAGTAGCTGATTTTCAAGATTAATCTCAAGTTGATCTTCATTAAAGCCCGCTGTAGCAACGACAATTCGATAGTTGTTATCACCTGTTTTTTCAATGTTATAGTGCGGATAATTGGGTGTATCGCTTTGCATGGCGTAATCAAATAAATCATTGAGACGGTCAAAACCAATGCTACGACGGAATAGGGGAGTAAGACTGATATTGCTCATTGATATAACCTCTTGAGTGCAAATAATTTTTATAAACAAGATTGCAATTCTGTTATGCATGCATGAACAGTATGTAGAACAATATCTGATAAGATCATTGTCCTCTGTTATATATTGTACTGTTTTTAGTGCTTTCAAGAATTCAGCTTGAAAAAGCTATAAGCTTTTAATATTGAATAAAAACAATTAATTATGCTTGATTGTTTTGTGTTTTAAACTTCAGTAAAGCTTGGTGATTTATCAATATAAAACATGATATAAGTATGAACACAGTTCAATAATGTCATGCAAAACGAGAACGACAAAAGGTAGGAAACATGATTGATCTATATTATTGGGGAACGCCCAATGGTCATAAAATTACAATCGCTTTAGAAGAAATGGGCTTGGATTATCAAATTTTTCCCATCAATATTATGGAAAATGATCAGTTTCAACCTGACTTTTTACGTATTTCTCCAAACAATAAAATTCCGGCAATTGTCGATCAGGATGGGCCGCGTGGCGAAGCCATTTCAGTGTTTGAATCTGGTGCAATCTTGCAATATTTGGGGCGTAAAACAGGCTTGTATTATCCCGAGGATGAACAGCAACGTGTTGAAGTTGAACAGTGGTTAATGTGGCAAATGGGCGGTTTGGGTCCGATGCTTGGGCAGAATCATCATTTTGGTAAATTTGCGCCTGAAAAAATCCCCTATGCGATTGATCGTTATGTAGCCGAGACTAAACGTTTGTACGGTGTGTTGAACAAGCAGTTGATTGGTCAAAAGTACGTGGCGGGTGAATATTCAATTGCCGATATGGCAATTCTGCCGTGGATTTTGCGTTATGAGTGGCAGCAGATTCAACTCGAAGATTATCCATACGTAAAAGAATATGTAGATCACTTGACCGCACGCCCAGCAGTGCAACGTGCTTTGGCAATTCAAGTGAATGCCTGATGATAAAAATTGAAAAATGTTTTTTGTGCTAAGATTGCGGAATAACACCGCTTAAATCTCGCAAAAATAAACCACCCGTTGCGGTGGTTTTTTATTGGACCTCATGGCTATGAAAGACTTTTTCTTAAATTTAACGCATATTATTGAAACAAATAAGAAAATTTATTGGGCGATCATCTTCGGTATTGCAGCTTGCTTGTTGTTGTTTATTGCGGAAGTGGTGCATATGCAATCAGTGGCAGAGACGCTAAAAGCCAATGATCCATCGGTATCCAAAGAAATATTTGGTGTGATTGCTCATCGTTATAGTTTGACGCGATGGTTGGTGATGGCTTTATTCATTGTTTGGTCTATTTATGAATATAAATCTACCAAGAAAAAACTCGGTCTTTAAACCGTTGTTCATCTAATGCTGTCCTACGCTTTACTGTTTATTTCTGCCTTTGGCGCAGCGACTTTATTGCCCTTACAGTCCGAAGCCGTTTTATTGGCGCTGTTGGCCGAGGGTAGTCAATCAGTTATTGGGCTGCTGTTTGTTGCAAGCTTGGGAAATATTTTGGGTTCCTGTGTGAACTGGTGGCTAGGTTTGCAAATCGAACACTATAAAGATAAAAAATGGTTTCCTGTTTCAGAGCAGAAAATGTTGAAAGCACAGGGAATTTATCAAAAGTATGGCTACTGGTCGCTACTATTGAGTTGGGTGCCGATCATTGGCGATCCTATTACCTTGATTGCGGGTTTACTCAAGGAAAACTTTTGGCAGTTTTTATTGATGGTGAGTCTTGCGAAAGTAGGGCGCTATTTATTTATCTATGGTGCTTTTTCAATGTTTTAAAAAAAGAGATGCATTGCGCATCTCTTTTTATTGCCTAGATTACTGACATTGATTTAAATCGAACTTGATTTCATCTTTAAGGGTCGATTTTTTATAAACCCAATATTTACGTGGTACATCTACTTTGGCATTTGAGACTGCGCGCACAATTTGTTGGTCTAAAGTGTAAATGCCAGAACCATTTTTCACTTTTACTTTTCTCACATCCCCATGTTTATTCACTTTAAAGGTGAATTTCACTGCACGATTGTGCCCATTGAGCTGTTCTGAATCGATATCTAAAGCGGGTTGAGCACGATATGAAAAGGGTGCTTTCTTGTCTTGCTGCTGAGCCTGCCAGTTTTTAGAGTTAAAGTTGTATTGGCAAACTTCCGCATCATTCTCTTGGTTTAATTTAAGGCTAAAGGTTTGATAGCCAATTTGTGGAATGGCAGTGTCATTTTCGACATAGGGTTTTACCTGCGCCTCACGAACCGCTTTAATTAACAGATCATCTAAATGCGTTAAGCCGGTACTTTCTTGTACGCTGGCTTTGCTGATACTGCCGGTTTCATCGGCATAGATCCGAATAATCGCGCTACGGTTTTGATCTTCTAAATCTTCACTTTTATAGCTTGGACGTGGAAATTTGCTCCACTGAATGCGCGTGGTTAAATGCGCGGGAAGGGCTGCGCTTTTCTGAACCGAGAGTTGTTTTGGTGCTTTAAGTGTAGCGCTATAAGTAGCACTTAACGGTAAGCTCATAAGTAGAGAAAAACACAGGATTTTCTTCATAAATATTTATTTCTTTAATCAGGCCAGAGGTTGTATTGGTAGCGGAGCATTGTGAGTGCGAAGTATTTCCTGAATTAGAAATACTCGCAAGTCTAAAAAGTGAATTAACGTATTTGATCATCACCTTGAGTGATATCTACGCCAAATAAATCATGAGTTTTTGCCCAACTTATCGCAACCACGACCATGGTTATACATCCACCAAATACGGTTGCCATAATGGTGCCCATGTATTTTGCGGCTAAGCCAGATTCAAATGCCCCAAGTTCGTTGCTGCTTGAGACAAACATGCCGTTTACTGCGGCAACGCGGCCACGCATATTTTCAGGTGGATAAATCTGCAGGATTGTTTGACGAACCACCACTGAAATACTGTCGCAGGCTCCGGTCATGGCTAAAGCAAATAGGGACAGCCATATGTTATTTGAGAAGGCAAACAGCAGTGTGAACACCCCAAAACCCGCTACGGCAAGCAGCATATTGCGCCAGGCATTTTGAGTAGGGGGAAATCTGGTTAAGGCAATCATGGTAAAAAGCGCACCAATAGAAGGTGCGGCACGTAAATAACCCAACCCTTCAGGACCAACTTTAAGAATATCTTCTGCGAAAATAGGCAGCAGGGCAATTACCCCACCAAAGAGAACAGAAACCAAATCCAGTGAAATTGCCCAAAGCACAATCTTGGTTTTCCAGATAAAGCGGAAACCATCCCCCAAACTTTCGATCAAATTATTCGTTTCAATTTTGGGGAAGCTACGCTTTTGTAGCAGGTTAATCAGGATAAAACAGATACTCAACAATACCGCGACTGATAGCAAACTGGTTTCACGACCTAAAAATGCCAGCATGAAACCACCGAGCATGGGACCAATAATCACGCCACTTTGCCAGCCGATCGTGGTCCAGGTTGCACCATTAGCATACAGTTCACGTGGAATTAGGAAAGGTTTGAGTGAAGTAGCAGAGGGGTTGTAAAAACCACGAATCGTGCCCAAGCCAAAAATGACGGCATAGATTCCCCAAGACAGCGTATTTATCCCAATTTCACCTACACCATAGGCATGAAACAGCCACCATAAAACCAAAGGTAAGGGCACGGCAAAGAACAAACAGATTTTCATAATGGTCTGTTTATTAAAGCGGTCTGCAAAATAGCCACCCCATAAAGACAAGCTGATAAACGGAATAGCTTCGGCTAAACCAATTAAACCTAGCGTCAGTGGGTCTTTGGTAATTTGATAAAGTGAATACGCGACAATAATTTCTTGAATTAAAATGGCGAGGGTGAGACAGAACTGATTTACCGTAACAATAGAGAAATCACGATAGCGCAGTGCTGCAAAAGCATCCTGTGCGGGAGTCATATTGGTCCAATATTCTTATGTTGTGATAATTATAGTGCTGAATAGTTGATTTATTAATAAAAACATCGCGCATTTGATATTGGAAATAAGACTAAGAGAAGCGGACGATTAGTCGTGTGTTTTAAGGATATTTGCTTTTGTTTTAAGCAAAGATGCTTTAGAATACTGGCTCCCTTACCTGCAGGTCGTTTTGTAATGGTGCAAACGAGCCGAACAGGTGTTCAAAAGAGGTTGTTATGCCTAAGATGAAAACTCGCCGTGGTGCAGCTAAACGCTTTAAAGCGACTGCTAACGGTTTTAAGCGTAAACAAGCGTTCAAACGCCACATTTTGACCAAAAAATCTGCTAAGCGTATTCGTCAATTACGCGGCTGTGTAATGGTTCACGTAAGTGACGTTGCTTCAGTTCGCCGTATGTGCCCGTACATCTAAGGAGATTATAAATGGCTCGTGTAAAACGTGGTGTACAGGCTCATCGCCGTCACAAAAAAATTCTTGCTCGCGCTAAAGGTTACTATGGTGCTCGTTCACGCGTTTACCGCGTAGCGTTCCAAGCGGTAATCAAAGCTGGTCAATATGCTTACCGTGACCGTCGTCAGAAGAAACGTCAATTCCGCGCTTTGTGGATTGCACGTATCAATGCTGGTGCGCGTCTTAACGGTTTGTCATACAGCCGTATGATTGCTGGCTTGAAAAAAGCTCAAGTAATTATCGACCGTCGCGTTCTAGCTGACATCGCTATGCATGACGCAGTTGCGTTTGCTGCATTGGCGACTAAAGCGAAAGATGCTTTGGCTGCATAAGTCTTTATGACTTTTAAAAAGACTGCTTTTAGCGGTCTTTTTTTATTTTGAGTTTCCAAAAATACCGAACAATTTTAATCAAATCTGCGTTTTGGAAATGTCGATAAGATGAATAAACCAATTGCAGAAAATCCAATGGCTTGCATGGCGAGAGTGATTTTATGCTCTGTCGGCAAAGCTGAAATTAAACTGATCAATGCCATAAGCGGCATAACCCAAATAAGAATAGCAAAGCCTTTTTTATAGGGATTATCTGCTGCAATTTTTAAGCTTAAAGCCCTTAACCCATGCAGGCTCATTCCAATGGCAATACTAATACCTGTAAACATTGGTGAAAGTTGTTGCACTGTAGAACACAGATAAATCATCACACAGGTGGCAATACAGACAATCAGCTTCATTTGACGGGTACATTTATCTGAATACCAAAATTCCAGCATTATTTTTTCTCGTCTGAAGCATCATTTTTATTCAGTAAAGATAAAGGTGAAAATAAACAGATGGCTAAAGCCGTAAAACCAATACCTTGCGCACCCGGAATTAAAATTTCACCCTCTTTCATCTGCATAAAAATAAGGGCCAGTAATAGCGCAATCGGAATCCAAGTCAGGAGGCGATATAGCAATCCGGTTGGATTTTTTGAGGCAAAATTAATTTTGCAATAACGACAAATCAGAAAAATAATACCCGTGCCTAAGAACATGAGAATTGCATCAGGTTTTAGCGGTTCCATCCAGTAAAGTATGCCTGTTGCAATCGCAATCGATACAAAGATCATGAGTTTACGGAGGATGGAAACTTTAGGATTAAACCAAAATTCGAGCATATTCTTCTGATAGATAAACGAGGACTGACTGCACTTTAGCAAAAACAAAGATAAAAAAGCGAGGCTTTTGCCTCGCTAAAAATTAAGTATTTTTCTGTGGACCCCAATCATAAATTTTCTTTTGGTAGGCATACCACATCATCCAGAGACCGATCAAAATCATCGGTACAGTCAGGAATTGACCTTTACTCATCCAGCCAATAAAGAGTTGTCCATTGTCGGGTTCGCGGAAGAATTCCACTACAAAGCGTGCAATACCGTAACCAATCAGGAACAAGGCTGAAACGGCCATACGTGGACGCGGTTTTGAACTGAACCACCACAACACAATAAACAGAATTAAACCTTCAGCCAATGCCTGATAAAGCTGTGATGGGTGACGCACCAATTGCAGCGGATCGGTCGGGAAAATCATGCCCAATGCAAAGTTTGGGTCAGTGACTTGGCGACCATAGAGCTCGCCACCAATAAAGTTACCGATACGACCGAACATCAAGCCAGTTGGTACGCAAGGGGCAATAAAGTCCAGCGTTTGAAACCAGGTCATCTTGTATTTCTTGCACCAGAACAGCATGGCTATCATCACGCCCAAGAAGCCGCCATGGAAGCTCATACCACCAGTCCAGACCTGAAATAGCCAGAGCGGATTGGCCAGAAACTGTTCAAAGCCATAAAAGAACACGTAACCTACACGACCACCAATCACTACACCTAAGGCGCCATAGAAAATCAGGTCAGATACCATGTCGGGTGTCCAGCCATCACGGTGTTTGGTGCGATAAGTCGCCAGTCCCCAGGCAAATAAAAATGCCAGTAAATACATCAGTCCATACCAATGGACTTGTAACGGTCCCAGCGATACGGCAACTGGGTCAATATTTGGATAGGTCAGCATTCCTGTTCCTTGTGATTCTGTTTTGCACAGATTTTAGCTGAATGTGATGAAAAATGTTGTACATTCAATGTGTAAAGATAAAGAGCATGGATTATGTGTATTGTCGCTTTAGCTTGGCAAGTCTTGGAAGATACGCCTTTATGTCTGATTTCCAATCGGGATGAGTTCTATGTCCGTCCGACAGCTGGTTTAAAAGCTTGGGGAAATAGCCCGATTATTGCCGGACAAGATCTACAGTCTGGCGGAACGTGGATGGGTGTGACTGCATCGGGAAGATGGGCAGTAGTGACCAATTTTCGAGATGCAACCGATAAAAAAACCTATCCGACTTCACGCGGTCATCTGATTCAAGCTTTTTTAGAATCTGATTTAACGCCCATTCGTTTTGCTCAAGCATTAGAAAAACACCAATGTGATTATGCCGGTTTTAATTTATTGCTCGGTAATCAAGATCAGGCGGTTTATATGAGTAACCGCGGTGAAGCTCCCCAGGTTTTAGCTAAAGGGGTGTATGTGGTATCCAATGGTTTAATGACTGAACATTGGGAAAAGACCAAACATTTACGTAAACGTTTTACCCAAGAATTTTTACCGATGTTGCAGCAGGCTTCTATAGCTGAAACGGATCTTGAATTTACGGTTTGGGATATTTTAGAAGATGAACGTAAAATTATTCCAGAATTGTTACCACAGACCGGTATTAGTGCAGAGATGGAAGAGTTGTTATCTTCAACCTTTATTCAAAGTCCTATTTATGGCACCCGCTGTTCGAATTTTTTAAGAATGAAAAATGATGCCTGGCTGTGGCAGGAAAAATCCCAGCAAGGGCAGAATCAAGGGCAAATCATTCAGCTTGATTTTGCCTTGAGTCCATAAAAAATGCCGACGTGAAGTCGGCATTTTGTTAAGTTGTTTTCAGCTATTTTGGAGTATCAGTTATTTTTTTAACGATGGATGGCATTGGGTCTGCTGTGATGTAGCCCACTGATGCGGCATAACCATCATTATAATTTGCATTAATTAAGGGGGTGAGTGCAGTCTTGACGACATTATGAATACCACCCCAATCACCTGCATGCTGGAAGTTGCTCATAATATACGTCCAACCATTAATGGAGTCGACCGCATGTAAGCCTGTTGCTTCTGCACCTGCGGGTGTAGAAAGAATACGATCAAGTGATTTCGTATCGACATTGTAGGCCCAAAGGAAGTTATTCACATGGTTGCCACTGTCTTCACCAATAAATAATGTGCGCAATGTTTCTGAGAATTTCAGGTTGTCTGGGCTGGCAATATTATTTGGATTGGCAGTATTCCCGAGGCTATCAGCAGGAATATCTTCGCCCATACGTAGCATATGGCTTTGATATGGAACCCAAGCACTGTCAATAAGGCTATTCTCAGTATCGACAAGACTGCCTTTTAAGTCATGTGCCATAATGCCGCCAGCTTTAACAACTTTGCTGAATTTGACGTTATGTGAAGCTACCCAGCCAGTTTGACCTTGCACCATAGAGCCTTGAATGTTAGCCAAAGCAGAGTAAGCAACTTTATCTTTAATGTTGACAGTTGTGCCTTCCATCTTTGTAAACGCCATACTGCCGCCTTTTAAAGCTGCGTAACGGTGTGTTTCAAGGAATGCTGCTGCCAGTTCAATTTCAGTTTTACTGAAGCCATTATTGGCTTCTTTGAGTTTGACCCAAAGTGTTTTGCCATCTAAAACAATTTGCGTGTAGCCTGTTGTATCTGCTGGAGCAGTAACTAAACTTTCCATGATATTTTCAGCTTTAATACCACGGACATTGACTAAATCTTCAATGGTTTTGCTGTCTGAATGACCGAGTTTGATCCATTCAATGCCAGCAGTTGACGTTTCATTCAGCTCATTCTTGTATTTAGCAACATAAAGTGAACCAGCAGATAAGTCTTTTTCTTTGTCTGCAACGAACATAAAGAAGCCGCCATTGGTATAGTCGTCGCCCATAATGGCAGTACGATTATCTGGCATGACTTGAATCAATTCATGTGAAATACGGCCTAAGCAATAATGTTTCTTCGCAGTTGCACCACCTTTACCATCTAAAATAATTTCAGGCATATGGCCATAGTTATATACATTGGCTTGAGTTTCATTACCGTACAAATATGAGCTATATGCTTTTAATGTACTAAGTTTCGTACCAATCTGATCGAATGCATCAGGTTCATATTCTTCACTAGAAAGGTGGGTGTTCCATGGTGACATGCTGGCACCACAGGTAATCCATAAGCCGTGAACTTTTGACATATCGACATTAAAGTATTTTTTGAGTTCCAAATGACCGGTAGTCTGATTTTGATCTAAAGTGAGTACTGCAATTGGAGAGGGTAATTTGCCATACATATCGTCTTTAGCCAGGTTTTTAGATGCATATTCAAATTGAACAACATGAAAAACAGGATTATTGACGCCAGAAACATTGGCACCTTCAATGTGAATCAGTGAAGAACCATCTGGGCAGTCTGAGAAAAATTGACGCGATGTTCCTGCAAGAGATGTATCTAAAATTGGCTGATTATTAATGTCATAATAACCACCGGCTAAAATTTTTCCACCGGCTAAGTTGTCGACCTCTACACCGGTGTTAAAGAAAGCTTTATAACCGAGTTGGTATTCAGTTTGGGTATTGTTATCCCAGTCAATGGTTAATTTAGATGCAACCGTTGTTGTCGCCATCGCTGCTGCATTGCTTAGATCTGGCGCAGCCATTGGGGTAAATTTAGCACTTTTAAAATTGATGGGTTTTTTCGGTGGAGTAGTGATGACGTCTGAATCACTATTATTACAACCGGTTAATGCTGCTGTTGTGGCCATTGCCCCAAGCGGTAAAAAAGGAATTCCAGAAAACCATTTTAAAAGATCGCGACGAGTTGGCTGATTAGAAGTGGCTGTCATATTAAATCCGTAAAGTGTGATTAAGTTATTGTTTAGTTAGTTATCGTGAACGATTGTATAAACGCTTGGTGACAGTTTTTTTACACTTTTTGGTCAATTTTAAGAATTTTTTTGTATTTAAAGATAATAAAATCAATATTTTAATTATTTTTAATGAGAGGGCTCCAAATCCCGGGTTATGGATTCGGAGTTGGAGGAAAGCCCCTTTAATTACTGACTCGATGCTTGACGTTTTTCCAAAATTTTTCCAAGAAATAAACCCACTTCAAATAATAACCACATTGGAATGGCGAGCATGATCATAGATAAAGCATCTGGTGGAGTCACAAACATGGCGATAAAGAAACAGCCCACCACAATGAAGCGGCGTTTTTCTGCCAAACTTTGCGTGCTGACCAAACCGATCAGAATCAGGACTAAAGTAACAATTGGAATTTCAAAGGTTAATCCAAACACCAAAAACAGCTTTAAACAAAAACTTAAATAACTGTTGATGTCGGTCATCGGTGCAACGCTCTCCGGTGATACACTGATAAAGAAATGCAAAATTGCCGGTAGGGTAATGAAGTAGGCGAAGGCTATACCTAAGTAAAATAAAGAAATACTGCCAGCTAAAAGGGGAATGGCCAAGTGACGCTCTTTTTCATACAGTGCAGGGCGTACAAATGACCATAAAAAGTAAATAATCACTGGCATCGCCAACATCAAGGCCACAAAGAGATTCAGCTTAAACGGTGCCATAAAGGTTGCGGTAACATCGGTGGCAATCATGGTGGAACTGACAGGTAATTGCTGTCTGAGCGGTTCCGACAAAAGCTGATAGGTGTAATTGCGAAATGGCAACAAGCAGAAAAACAGCAGCAGCGTAATACCGACGATTTTAAATAAATACTGGCGTAGCACGATTAAATGCTGCATCACAGGCATCTGTTCTAGATTTTCAGTCTCTGATTTGACTACAGAGGCAGGTAATTGACTTTGGCTCATACGGCAATCTTCAATGTAGATGGGAGATAAGAGCTCGAAAACTTGAGTACATCAGTACCATGTGACTTAACAAAATTCGCTGAAAATGGTGTCAAATGACACTGACTGAGCCTTGTGTAAAGTGGTAGAGATGGCTCTTGAGTCTTTTGTTGTTGTGTTGACTGAGTCAGATGATCCAGTTGCTTTTGTAAGCGCTGTTCTATTTCTGTCATGCGGTCAATTTCTTTCTGAATTTCTTCACGAAACTCGGAAAGCTTGAGTTCCCGATCGACTTCGGTTTGTACACTATGAATAAAACGTTTGCCTTTACCATACCATTTCGCGGCAAAACGAGCAGCTTCAGGAAGCTTTTCTGGGCCCAGTACCAGCAATACAATAATGGCAAAGCACAGCAGTTCAGTCATACCAATATTAAGCATAACGTTTTAGCCTGAATGGGTTTTTACCGTGGAATTAACATCGGAATGACTGGTTTGATGTTCAATAATTTTTGGTTCATTTAATGCTGAAGTAGTTGCTTCATCTTCTTTAATCGACTTTTTAAAATCTTTGACTGCACCACCAACATCTTTACCCAGGTTTTTAAGTTTTGATGTACCAAACAATAAAATTACCACAATTGCAAAAATCACAACGTGCCAAATTGATAATCCTGCCATGTTCTTTACTCATTTTTTATTTAAGATCATCTGAACATGTTGCGATGACAGCAATGTGACTGAAAAATTTCAGTTTAAAGACAAACCAGATTAAAGCTGCTTTTGTGTTTGATTCGATGCTAGCATATTTCTATTGCTCATTCAGGATGGTATTGTGGCTTTGCTTTTACCACTTTTCGGCTTTTTATGTGGATGGGGACTCGCTTCAACGCAATTTTCCGCAGCTTTAAAATCACTATTCTCGAGTCTGTTAGCACGGTTTTTTATTCCGATTGTGATTATTTACAACATGGTGTTCTATCAGGCAGGCAGTCTTAGCCTGATGATATTTAGCTTTGTTGTGGCTATTTTCATGTTCTATGCTTTTCACTTTATTTTTAAAGATAAGCTTCGTGCACTCTGCGTTAGTTATGTCAATTTAGCTTGGCTTGGTTTTCCATTTGCTTTGGCTTTGTTTGGCCCTGAAATTAGTGCGGCAATGGTAGCGCTATATGTTGGCGGTTCCATATTCGGCAATATCTGGGCAGTGACTGCAGTCAGTCTGGATGTTCAACCTCTTTCAACGGTAATCAAAAAAGTTGCTTTGTCACCCCCAGTTTTCGCATTATTGATTGCTTTAATCTGTCGAATTATAGGTTTACAGCATCTGCAACAGCATGATTGGCTAGATATAATTTATAGTTTTGCAAAAGTGGGCATGAGCTTTACCGGAATGTGCGTACTCGGCATGTGGCTACGACATACCAAAGTGCATGCGGAAGATTTACTGCGCAGCGGTAAAATTTTCTTGATCAAAATCGCTGTGGGCGTGGTGATCTGTAGTCTGACTTACTTCTTTATTCCAATTCCAAAGATTGAAAATTATATAGGTGTGATGTTTTTATTGTTCTGTCTACCGCCAGCCGCCAATATTGTGGTGCTAGAAACCCATTATCAAGGTACGGGAACTTCAGCGAAATATATCGCTTCGGGAACGGTTATAAGTTGTGTAGTGGTGATGCTGTATGGAGTGATACTTCATCTTTTATTACTCTCCCTCTAACTCCCTCCCAAAGGGAAGGAGGACATCGATTTAAAATTATGCTTGGATTAAATCACATATAATTCCCTGTCCTGAGCCATGTATGGCGCAAGAGAGAAGGGGGACTTTGAGAGCAGAAATTACTTGTATAAACTAGCCTTAAACAACTGCATCGCCTGACCACGGTGGCTGATTTTATTTTTCTCTTCTTTAGACAGTTCTGCACTAGAAATACCGAGTTCAGGCAACCAGAACAATGGGTCATAACCAAAACCATTTTCACCACGTGCAGCTTCTAAAATTTCACCTTTCCAGATGCCTTGGAAAATTTGTGGTAGCGGATCTTCTGCATGTTGCACCAGTGCAAGTACGCAGACAAACATCCCTTCAATTGCTTCGCCGTCTTTACGTAGTGGTTGAAGGTCGGCTAACAGTTTTTCATTATTGGCAGTATCATTGCCATGCTCGCCTGCGTAGCGCGCAGAATAGATGCCCGGTGCACCGCCCAAAACAGGAACGCAAATACCCGAGTCATCGGCAATCGCCGGTTTTCCAGAAATTTTAGATGCATGACGGGCTTTGATAATCGCATTTTCGACAAAGCTCAATCCGTCTTCAATTGCATCTTCAATATTGAGTTTACCTTGCGCAAGTACTTCAACAGGTAAGTTCAATTCTGCAAATAGTTTTTCAAATTCGGCAATTTTTCCTTTGTTGTTACTTGCAAGTACCAGTGTACCTTGGGATAACCAATTTTTAGAAGCCATTGTGTAGATCTTAATTTGAAAATAATTGTGAGTATTTTAGCAAAATTATTTGAATAATTTAGGCAATAAAAAAGCACCCGAAGGTGCTTTATAGAATCCATCAATGATTATTGAGCTTGAATCCATTTGTCCGCACGGTCACGTGCCATGCGAATCTGTTCTTGGGTCAGGTTGGCAGCCAAAGCGGTCTTCTTGCCTTCAGACAGGGTAATAACCTTATTGTCGAGCATGCCATCACGTGTAGAAAGCTCATACCATTGGTATGCACCGACGTAATTTTTCTTTTGCTCTTCCATCATCGCAAGATTAAAGCTGGCACGGTTGTCACCATGGCTGGCTGCTTTTTCAAAGTATTTACGTGCTAAGGTTTCGTCTTTTCTGGTGCCAATACCATCCGCCAGCATACGACCGACATTCAATTGTGCAGCAGTCAGACCTTGATCGGCAGCTGCTTTGTACCAGGTAAAAGCCTGCTGTTGATCTTTTTGAATGTCTTTGCCGAGTTGATATTTGGTCGCCAAATAAAACTGTGCAGCGGCTTGCCCTGATTTTGCTGATTTAATCAGGCTATTAATATCCATTACAGAATATTGTGCAGCTTGACTGGAAACAGATGGTGCAGGTGCAACATAATCTGCATGGGCTTGAAGGCTAAAAAGTCCAACTAATAGTGTGCTTAATAATATTTTTTTCATAGTGCGCTCACTCTATAAATAGCGACTTCACCAAACAGATTCGGGATATGTTTACTGAGTAAACTACCTTGCTGATCCCCATTCACGGCGAGTCGGTTAATAATCCTGATGTCATTTTCTGCACAAAGTGCTTCAAAATCACGGAAAGTACATAAATGGATATTCGGCGTGTTATACCACATATACGGTAAGGCATTTGAAACAGGCATCATTCCTTTTAAAGCCAAGAAAGAACGCGTCTTCCAATGGGCAAAGTTAGGAAAGGTAATAATGGCTTGTTTTCCCACACGTACCATGTCACGCAATAATACGTCTGGTGCATCTACTGCTTGCAAAGCCTGTGCCATAACCACATAGTCAAAGGACTGGTCTGCAAAGCGGCTTAAACCGAGGTTCAAGTCTTGTTGGATAATATTTAACCCTCGACTGACCGCAATTGCAATCTTTTCCTGATCGATTTCCAATCCATATGCACGAATATTGTGCTTTTTGCCCATATGCGCCAGCAGTTCACCATCACCACAACCTAAATCGAGTACGCTTGAATCAGGTTTAATCCATGTTTCTGCAAGTTGATGATCGATACGCATTACACAGTCTCCTGACGTGTTGCTTCAAGGTGTTCTGCGCCACCTAAAAATGCACGTAATGATTTAACGTAAAGCGGAATAGGAAACAGGAACGAGTCATGACCTTGTTCTGCATCAATATCGACATAGCTAACAGGTTTATGATTGGTGATCAGCGCATCCACAATTTCTTGTGAACGCTTCGGGGTGAAACGCCAATCGGTGGTGAATGAAACCACCAGGAAACGGCATTGGGTATTCGCCATCGCCTTAGTTAAAGACAATTCATATTCACGTGCCGGATCAAAATAATCCAGCGCTTTGGTCATAATCAGGTAAGTATTGGCATCAAAGTTACGACTGAACTGTTCACCTTGATAACGCAAATAGCTTTCAACCTGAAATTCAACGTCAAAACCATACATAAATTTGCCCGACTTCAAGTCACGGCCAAATTTCTGTTTCATGGCTTCTTCAGACAAATAAGTAATATGACCCACCATACGTGCCAAAATCAGGCCACGTTTCGGATAGCTGTCATTTTCCAGATAACGGCCGTTATGGAAATCTGGATCCGACAAAATCGACTGACGTGCGACTTCGTTGAAGGCAATATTCTGTGCAGACAGTTTTGGTGCACTGGCAATAATCACACAATTTTTTAAACGATCGGGATAGTCCACTGACCATTGCAAAGCCTGCATGCCACCCAGTGAACCACCAATAATCGAGTACCAGACATCAATGCCTAAACGGTCAGACAGCATGGCTTGGGTTTTCACCCAGTCACGAACGGTAACTAAGGGAAAGTCCGGACCATAAGGGCGATTGTCATTTTCAGGATTTGGCGATATTGGACCGGTAGATCCACTACAACCACCAATGTTGTTGAGGGCAACAACAAAGAATTTAGAGGTATCAATCGCTTTGCCTGGACCAATACAGGCATCCCACCAGCCTGGCTTTTTATCATCTTCATGATGATAGCCTGCTGCATGATGATGACCCGACAACGCATGGCAAATCAGAATCGCATTGGATTTATCTGCATTGAGTGTACCGTAGGTTTCAACCATGATTTCGAAACGTGGGAGAATGCGACCACATTCAAGCTCTAACGGCTCTTCGAATGAGAACTTTTGTGGGGTAACTAGACCCACTGAGTCAGCTGGAAAAGACACAGGAAATTTTCGCCTTAAATCTTTAGGATGAATAACAAAAGGATACCACTTGAGGGTATCCTTTCTAAAGTTTTTTATTTGATATCGTTTATACGGCGGCAGCAACGACCTGATCGGTACTTAATACACCTTGTTCGATCAAACGGTTGGTACAGGCAATGATCGCTTCGATTGAAGCAGTCACAATGTTGTCGTGAACACCTGCACCGAATGCAGATTTACCTGTGCCTTTCACTTGAAGCTCAATTAAAGCCAAGGCTTTGGCGTGAGCACCCGAACTAATGCTACGTTCTTCATAGTTCAACACGTCAATTGGTAATTGTAATGCATTCAAGATGGCAGAAATCGGACCGTTACCTTCACCACGCAAGTGTTGATTTTCACCGTTAATTTCGATATCTAACTCAATCACCTGATTGCCATTGTCATCAGACAATCTGTAGTTTTTCGCAGAGTAATGAGCGTCTTTGATTGCAACATAATTCTGTTTGAACAAAGCCCAAATATCTTGTGCTGAAATTTCTTTCGCCTGTTCATCCGTCACTTGTTGAACCGCTTGTGAGAATTCAATTTGTAAACGGCGTGGTAATACCACATTGTAGTTCGATTCCAACAAGTAAGAAATACCGCCTTTACCTGACTGTGAATTGACACGAATCACCGCGTCATAGTCACGACCTAAATCTTTAGGATCGATTGGCAAGTAAGGCATATCCCACATTTCTTGGTTCTTCTGGAACTCGAAACCTTTCTTGATTGCATCTTGATGCGAACCAGAGAATGCGGTGAACACCAAGTCGCCAGCATACGGATGACGTGGGTGAACAGGCAAGCCAGTGCATTCTTCAACAGTGGCAATAATTTCATTGATGTTGGAGAAGTCCAAGTTTGGTGCAACACCTTGGGTGTACATGTTTAAGGCAATTGCTGCAACGTCAACGTTACCGGTACGTTCACCATTACCAAACACACAGCCTTCGACTCGGTCAGCACCGGCCATAATTGCCAATTCAGAAGCTGCGATCCCACAACCACGATCATTGTGGCAGTGCACAGAAATGATCACGCCATCACGACGTTCAATATTACGGTGCATCCATTCCACTTGGTCAGCATAGACGTTTGGTGTCGACACTTCCACCGTAGCCGGCAAGTTCAAGATTACTTTGTTTGTCGGTGATGCTTCCCAAACTTCAGTCACTGCATCACAGGCTGCTTTTGCCACTTCTAATTCAGTCGCAGAGAAACATTCCGGGCTGTACTGAAAAATAAATTCGGTTTCAGGATATTGCGCTGCGTATTCTTTCACTTTTGTCGCAGCATTTACTGCTAACTGTTTTGCACCGGCAACATCAACATTCAAGACTTTTTGACGGAAAGTCGGTGAGTTTGAATTGTAGATATGCACGATGGCACGTTTTGCACCGATTAACGATTCAAAAGTACGTTGAATCAAGTGATCACGTGCCTGAACCAATACTTCGATGTAAACGTCATCCGGAATATGACCTTCTTCAATCAATTTACGGGTGAAGTCGAAATCAATTTGAGATGCAGAAGGGAAACCGATTTCAATGTGTTTGAAGCCGATTTTCACCAACATCTGGAACATTTTAAATTTCTGTTCCATATCCATCGGTTCGAAAATTGCTTGGTTACCGTCACGAAGGTCAGTGCTCATCCAAATAGGCGCTTGATTGATTTCATTATTTGGCCATTGACGGTCTGGCAAGTCTACACGTTGGTACATGCGACGATATTTTTTACTTGGATCAGCCAACATCATGAGGTAACTCCTTGTGTAGCATGTATTGCTTTTAATCGTGGATAACGGCAACGTACTACGAATATAGATTGTGTCTATTCTAACCATTTACAAGCGCTACTTCGGGTACTTTAGTCGAAAGTCGTAAAATATTGATAAATTATTACGACTTAGCTTTATCGCAGCACTTGCAAATCTATAACTAAATATTAATCCACTTATTCCGAAAATAAATTTCTATTTTTGCGTTTACAGCAGATTTATAGAAAATATTTTCCTTTAATTTGATTGTTTGTGAAAAATATAGTCGGAAGTGATCTCATTTAATGTCGCAGTTCCCGCTAAAGCCATCGTAATCTCAAATTCTTCCTTTAAGATTTTAAGCACATGGGCAACCCCTAAAGCACCTGCCACGGCTAAACCATGAATATAGGGACGACCAATACAAACGGCTGAAGCACCTAAAGCAATGGCTTTAAAAATATCGGTGCCACGACGAATTCCACCATCGACAATTAAAGGGAAATCCTGAGGAACCACTACTTTAATACGTTGCAGGGCAGTGAGGGGTGAAATGCAGCTATCTAAAACCCGCCCACCGTGATTGGAAATGATCAATCCTTGAACACCGGATTGAACTGCACGTTCTGCATCTTTGGGATGAACCACACCTTTTAAAATTACGGGGAGTGAGGTGTTCTTGATCAGCCATTGGATATCGTCCCATTTCGGAGCAATCTGCATTAAGCCATTAAATACCGGATGTTGATCTTTACCAATTTCAGGCAGGGGAAGATGCGCAGGCGTATGCGGATGGTGCATACCTTCGGGTAACTGAAAAAATACCCGACGTTCACGATCGCGAATACCGGTATGCGGTGAATCGACGGTAATGACCAAAGCTTTAAAGTTGTGCTGCTCTGCCAGTTTCACTAGGGCAAGCGATTTTTCCCGGTCACCCTGCCAATAAAGTTGAAACCATTTGTAAGGATTTTCAGCTTTAAGGCTACGCATATCGGTATTGCTGAAAGTACTTAAAATCAGGTTGCTCTGTAGTACTTCAGCGGCTAAAGCGGTTGCCAGTTCAGCATCCGGGTGAAACAGTTGTTGATGACCAATCGGGGCTAAAAAAATTGGATGTGGAAATGTTTGCCCCAGAATCTCATATGCGGTATTACCTTGAGTCAGGTCATTTAAATGTCTGGGAATCAGCTGGATTTTTTTAAACTGATCGAGGTTTTCCTGAACACTGACTTCATCCATCGCTCCGCCTTGCAAGTAATGCCAGGTACTTTCTGGAAGGTGCTTTTTAGCTTGTCGTTCATAATCGGCAAGGGTTTGCAAATGTGCTGGAATTTGGCTGAATGGGTCAAGCGGTGTCACCGGTTTCATAAATCACCCCATTGGCGTAATAAATTATGATAATGACTGGTTAAACTGATGATTTCTTCCGAATCACCCACTTGTAGTCGTAGTTTCATAATGGTCATATCCAGGTTGAATAACATACTGCGTTGCCAGTCATCTTTCACCATGCTTTGCAACCAGGTAAATGCTGCAACCCGTTTGCCATGAGTCACCGGTTCAACCCGATGCAAACTGGTTGCCGGGTAGAGAATGGCATCACCTGCATTGAGCTTCACTTCATGGCTGCCATAATGATCTTCAATGATCAGTTCACCGCCTTCATATTCATCCGGTTCAGATAAAAACAAGGTGATGGAAACATCGGTGCGAATTGCATGTCCTGTCGTATCTGAATATTGCACCGCACTATCGACATGATTGCCATAATTGCCCTCATCTTGATAGCAGTTAAACAAAGGCGAGAGTATGTGTTTGGGCAGTGCCGCAGATTTGACCTGAGCATTTCGTTGTAAGGCTTGCAAGATCTTGGGAGATAGGGATTGATAGATAATACTGTTCACATCAATTTGCAGATTATTTTTTATTTTTTGAGCCTGAAAGCCTGCGCTTTGCTGACCCTGAATCCAGGCATGGCTGACATCCAGTTGCTGGCGTAATTCAGTAACCTGCTGTTTGGTTAAAATTTCAGGAATATGTAACATCATCAGCTTTATGCATCCCTTGAATGAGGTGGACTCAAAAATAAATCATGTAGTGCATTAGCTCTAACACACTACATTTATACTCAATCTGCTAAGACTTAGCGAATGGCTTAAAACTTATAGTTAAAGGTTAAAGTAGCTGAACGCGGTTGTCCTAATATCACACGACCACCACCATTGTTCAGGGTGCTGATGTATTCCTTGTCTGTCAGATTGTAAACATTCAGGTTAACCGAAGCATTGTTATTGAAGCTGTAACCTGCCATGGCATCAAACACCACATAGCCTGGAATATTGGGCATATTCGCCGCTGCAGTACTGTCGGTAATCACACGTTTTTGTTCGTCTACATAGCGTGCGCCCAGACCCAGTTTAAAACCGGCAACATCATAGGTCGACCATAGGCTTGCAGTCCATTCTGGAGACCAGCGAACATTATTGGTTTGGGTAATTGCTCCGGTGGTGGCATTGACACTTAACTGGTCTTCTTGTTCAGTTTTCATATGTGCAACACCGGCAGACACATTCCATGCATCGGTGATTTTACCTACAGCACTGAGTTCTACACCTTTGACGGTGGTTTTACCTTCCTGAATAGATTCTTGGGTAATGGCATCTTGAGTAAACTGGTTTTCATTTTCAGTGTAATAGGCTGCAGCATTGATTGCCAATTGATCATTGAGCAAATCCCACTTGGTTCCAACTTCATAGTGGTTGGTTTCCTGTGGTTTTGCAGCTGCACTGTTAATCCCTTCTGCTGAAAGGCTAAAGTTGGCACTTCCGGGAGGGGTCAGAGATTTGGCATAAGAGGCATACACACTGCTGTAAGCAGTAGGTTTATATAGCCCCCCGAGTTTCCAGCTGACTAAAGTATCGTGTGCAGCAAAATTGGCAGGCACTAAGCTACTACTGCCAGATGGCAGGGTTAAAGCATCATATTCAGTGTCATAATAATCGACTCGTACCCCACCATTCAGCTGGAAACGTTCACCAAATTTGAGCGTATCAAATAAATACGCTGCGGCAGTATCTGTTTCGCCATTGGTATAACCACCTGTATAAACTAAGCCCGGTAGGACTTGATTGCGATCAGGGCTGTACAGATTCGCCGGTATAGGGGTAACAGTAGTTTGCCCCGGTATTTGCGTAGCTAGGGTTTTGTTATGTTGCTGTTCTTTTAGGAATTCCAGACCTGCAACAACATCATGTTCAATAGCACCGGTTTTTAAATTCAAATTTAAAGTAGTCTGGTTAGCCAGAATCTTATTTTCCTGATCCACCCCTTGGCGAGAGCGGCTCACTGTCCAGTCATTCGGATTAGTCGAACCGTTGGTGCTCAGGCTATTAATCCCGGTTAATACCCGTTGCATGTTGGTTTTGCCTGCACGGGTAATATTGGTCAGTTTGACGTTTTCAGCCAGATCATTTTCAATTTTTGCCGTGTACATGTCTGCATCGACATCTTCATGATCATTGGCTTGGCCATAATAATTTTCACGGCTGACTTTAGGTGCTGAAGCTAAAGCGGAATCTGCATTATAAAAACCTTTCATGCCGACAGTCGGAATACCGCCATCCGGAATATTACGTTGACGAATATGCTGTGAATAGAGATATAGGCGGGTATCGCTATCTAGACCGAAAGCAATTGAAGGGGCAATGGCCCAGCTATTGTTTTCAATAAAATCGCGGCCTTCAACACCGCCGTCTTGTCCCATCGCATTTAAACGAAAAGCAGTACCGCCATTGATGACTTGATTCATATCGGCAGTGAGACGGGCATGTTCAGCAGTATTATAAGTGGCAGAAACTTCACGACTATTTTCTGCATGAGGCAGTTTTGTGGCGAGGTTAATATAACCTGATGCCGACCCGCGTCCTGCTTCTGCTCCAGAAGGACCTTTGACTACTTCAATCTGTTCCAGATTAAATACATCCCGAGTAACAGCACCCAGATCACGAATACCATCGACATAGGTAGAAGTTTGGGTTGAAAAACCGCGCATTTGGAAAGTATCACCGGCACTGGTATTGCCATTTTCACCGAGCTGCAGGGTAATTCCCGGGGTATTTCTTAAGGCTTCAACCAGAGATGTTGCACCTTGTTCTTTTAATAATTCTTTTTTAATGACTGAAACGGTTTGCGGGGTATCTACCAGGGGTTGAGTATATTTAGGCGAGCTCACTTTATCTGCTTTATATTTATTTTCCGCATCTGACTTTACTGTAATAGTTGGAAGCTGAGTCACATCTTGTGTATTTGCTGCATGAGCCATGAGGGGCAGAGATGCAGCTAAAGCAACCAGTTGAGCATTTCGATTGTGTTTACGGCTTTTAATCTGTGCCATGGTAGGTAATCCCTAATATCGTTGTGACAGAATTCCATTACTGCCTGCGAATTTTAAAATCGGCAAAATAGCAGCAAAAGTGGAGATATTGTTATGGCCTGTAACAATTGATGCGAATTCTAATGATAATTATTATCATTAACAATAGTGATAAGTATTTAATGATGATGAAACTGGATGGAAATATGACTTAATTCGCGCTTATTTATTAGATAAAGCAATCATGCTTAAAGGGAAAAACGATGCCAAAGAAGTTAAATTTGACTAAAAGATAAAATAATTAAGTATTCAGATACTTGTAAGTTATTGGCTAGGCTGCCTGATATTAAGTTTCAGCAGCCTTTTTTATTTTGGCGTTATAAAGCTTAAAGTTCAGCCCATTTACGCATTAAATTATGATAAAGATTGGTCAGCTTGATCACTTCATCATGTTGATCACCCAACTGCATACGCAGGTTCTGAATGCTCTGATCAAGATTAAATAACATATGACGTTCTGCTTCATCACGAATCATACTTTGCACCCAAAAGAATGATGCCATACGGCAACCTGAGGTCACAGGTGTTACCTCGTGCAAACTGGTCGATGGATAGAGAATCATATCGCCGGCCGGAAGTTTAACTTCATGGTAGCCATATGTGTCTTCTATGACTAAATCGCCACCTTCATATTCATCTGGTTCGCTCAAAAAAACCGTACAGGACAAATCGGTTCTTAAGCGCTCATTGGTTCCCCGGATTCGACGAATTGAATTATCAACATGAAAACCAAAGGCTTCATTGTTTTCATAACGGTTAAACAGGGGAGGAATGATGTCTAAAGGAATTGCAGCAGACAGGAATAATGGATGTTGTCCGAGTGACTCTAAAATAATCGTACTTAAATGATGGGTCAGCGGAAGGTCTTCCGGAAGCTGTTGGTTTTGTTTGACTGTAGCTGAAAGTGTACCCGCAGTGACTTTACCATTGACCCATTCAATTTTATTCATTTCTTCGCGGAAATATTGAACTTGTTCTTTAGTCAGGACGTTAGGAATATGATGAATCACGGCAATACACCTTTGGAAGAATGAATTTTTTTAGCTATAAAAATAGCCTCATTATTATGAGGCTATTTTAGATTAAATCCATAATTAAGTTATGGTTTTAATTGAACTTAGTATTTGAAGTTTAGCGATAATACTGCGCTACGGCCTTCTGCTTCAGTTGCATAATGTGATGAATATGCTTTAGTGAAATAGCGTTCATCAGACAGGTTGTTGACGTTCAACTGCAGGTCAACATTTTTGTTAACGTTATAACGCGCCATGGCATCGTAACGTACGTAACCTGGAACGTATTTGGTATTAGCAGCATCGCCATAGACTTTGTCCATAGCGGTTGCACCAGCACCTAAAGTTAATTGTGGTAATACTTGGTAAGTTGTCCAGAGTGTTGCTGAGTTTTTCGCAACATTTTGAACTTGATTACCATCATTAGTACCAGCACCATCATCGATAATTTCACTGTCTAAATAGGTATAACCAGCAGAAACTGCCCATTTATCAGTAATGTTACCGTTTGCACCAAGCTCAAGACCATCTACACGAGTTTCGCCAATGTTTCGTGTAAAACCATCAGTATCAGTAGCTCGTGTATTTGTTTTTTCAGTACGGAAAATAGCAGCTGTTAAGTTTAATTTATCATTAAATAAATCCCACTTTGTGCCAAGTTCTATGGTACGAACTTCCTCTGGTTTGAGGTTGTTGATTGCTTCAGCTTGTGCTTCGGTAGTATTACGTCCAGGAACAGAAATTCCTTCTGAGCCATCAGCAGCATCCACCCCAACTGGGTTGGCTGAAGTTGCGTAACTTGCATAGATAGAACCATTTTCTAATGGTTTATAAGTCACACCTGCTTGATAGTTAAAGAAATCACTGTCACTTACATATTTTTTGCCCGAAGCATGAATGTTTTGTTCAGTTTCAAATTTATCCCAACGAACACCAAGGTCTAATAACCATTGTGAATTTAATTCGATGTTATCTAACAAATAAACAGAAGTACTTTCGGTTTCTGTTGTACTTGCTTTTGGTGCCGCTGTAATAATGTCATTAAAGCGATCATGAGGGTTAGGATTATAAGCATCCGTACACCAACCGTTAGATGCTACTCCCGTACCTAAAACACAAGCATTTTCATTAACATTAGTTGTAGCAGCATCATCAGAACCGCCAATAGGCTGGCCAGTACGAGAAGTAACGTTATAGCTACCTTTATCTGATTCTTGTTTACTGTATTCTGCACCCGTATTAAAGCTATGTTTAAGAGCACCAGTATTAAATTTACCCGTCAATGCAAGTTGATCAGTAAATGTATTTGTATCGCTAATACGAGAATTTACTCGACGCCACACTTCATTATTTGCAATATTGCCTTTAGAGTCATCTGGTTGTGTCCAAATATAATCATTCTTCGAATTACTATAAACAGCTGTATTACTAATCGTTAAATTATCAGTTAGATCATGTTCTAACTTAATTGTACCAATCTGATTTTCTTGTTTTTGGAAATCACGATCCAACCAACCATAGTAAATACCTTGTTTTGCATTTAATGGTTTACCAGTTGTTACACCAGTATTAGGACCAGTTGAAGTCCAATATGGAACACCCGAATCTGGAGTATCGTCAGATTTTAAGTAGTAATAGCTTAAAGTTGCACGAGTAGGGGTGTCCAAACCAAAAGTAATACTTGGCGCAATACCAGCACGTGCATATTCAGCACCATCGGCTTGACCGGCTTTTTCATTTTTGTGGCCCAATACCGCAACACGGGCTGCAATACCATTACCAAAATCTTTGTTGCCATCCAAAGTAATACGTTGGTAATTGTCTGTACCTGCGCCAACAGAACCTTCTAGGAAGTCACCTTGTTTCGCAACTTTAGAAATCATGTTAATGCTACCGCCAGTGGTACCTGCACCACCCATTGCAGATGCAGAACCTTTAGTAACTTCCACTTGTTCTACGGCAAACATTTCACGGTTTTGCGAAGTTGCGCTACGCACACCATCGACATACATTGAACTTTCAGAGTTATAACCACGAATAAATGGACGGTCGCCATTTGGGTTACCACCTTCACCAGCACCTAAAGTAATACCAGGTACAGTACGCAAAGCATCGCTTAAAGTTGTCACTTGAGTATCTGCAATCAGCTGTTTAGAAATCACAGAAACTGATTTTGGCGTATCGAGCAAAGGAGCAACGAACTTCGTGTTTGCAGATTTATCTACTTTTAAACCTTGAGTTGTTTCTACTTCTGCTTGAGTACGAATAGTATCAAGTTGGGTCACTTGATCTTGTGCAATTGCATTCCCTGCCATGACTGAAAGTGATGACACAATCGCAGAAGATACGATTTTTTTGCGTGTTTTTATGAAGGCCATTTCTAACTCAAAAGGTGAACTGTGAAAATGTATGAGAATAATAATGATTCTTATTTTGTATAACTATTAATTTTGATTGTGGTTTACGATCATTATTCTTGTATTGATTTTTTTATCGAATAAAAGAATACAGTAATACAGATTTAAGTTTTTGATTTTATTTATATATCTGTAAAATCATTTAATGTTTAATTTTTGATTGTGAATTTTAATCATGCTTATATTAAGAATTTTTTAAGCAATTTGTGATGTCGAACCGTTAATTTGATGTTACATCGTGTTTTTTATATGGAGTAGGCGGCATTCACTCTTAAGGCACTATTTTCACTTGAGTCGAAGCAGCGCTACTAAACCTTGTTCGAGATCTCTTATAATGAAATTATACAAAGTTCATCCGTGTTTGTTTTGAGTGATATAAGGTTATGAACCGGATTTAAACAGGGAGTATTGGGGTGTTAGAAATTTTGTAATGCAATTAAAAAGTGATTTTCAGTGATTGAGATTGTTACAAGTTGAAGCACGTTTTTTTATTGGCAGTTACAAAGAGTGATGCAACTCTAAATTAGGATGCACGAACTCAATCAGCTCAGTACTCAAAATTAAGAAAATTTACGCTTTTAGCGAAAGAGCATACAAAATGAGCGTCTTTGTTAGATAAAGTGTTAGGAAATTGAAATAAAAACGGATTTTTATCAGAAGAAAGCTTAAAATTTAATGGTTAAATCATCCTGTTTTGTATATCTTCCAATGTTGTCATATAATATGGCACTTTCAAAATTGCAATTACTATTTCTATATCGAGGAAGCCATGCAAGTAACTTCTGAAGCGGTTTCGGGCGTTGCCCGTCGTTTAAATGTATCTGTACCGACGAGCCGTGTGAACGAGCAATTTGAAGCTCGTTTAAAACGCACTGCTAAAACTGTGAAGATCAACGGCTTCCGTCCAGGTAAAGTGCCTTTAAATGTTGTACGTCGTGAATATGGCGCAGGCATTTATCAAGAAGTTGTGAACGATGTCATTCGTGACACAGTATTCGAAGCAATTCAACAAGAGAAAATCAATGCTGTTGGCATGCCAAACATTGATAAAGTTGAAAACAAAGAAGACGCTCTTGTTTATCAAGCAACTGTAGAAGTTTATCCAGAAGTTGAAGTGAAAGCTTTTGACGCTTTGGAAGTTGAACGTAAAACAACTGAAGTCAACGACAAAGACGTTGACCAAATGATTGAAAACCTTCAAAAACAGCGTCAAACTTGGGCTGAAACCAAAGGCATGGCTAAAAAAGACATGCAAGTAACTTTCGATTTCGAAGGTACTGTTGACGGTGAGAAGTTTGAAGGCGGTACTGCTGAAGACTTTAAACTTGTTTTAGGTTCTGGTCGTATGATTCCTGGCTTCGAAGACGGTATCGTTGGTATGAAGAAAGGCGAAGAGAAAGTTATTGATGTAACTTTCCCTGAAGACTACCAAGCTGAAAACCTTGCTGGTAAAGCTGCACAGTTCAAAATCACTGTTAAACAAGTTGAAAAACCAAAACTTCCAGAAATTGATGCTGAATTCTTAAAAATCTTTGGTTTAACTGAAGAAGAAGGCGTTGAAAAATTAAAAGCTGACGTTCGCAAAAACATGGATCGTGAAGTGAAAAACGGTCTTCGTAACCAAGTTAAAGCTGCGACTTTTGACGCGCTTGTAGCTGCAAACGAAGTTGAAGTTCCGGAGTCTATGTTGGCTCAAGAAATTGACCGTCAACGTCAACAAATGATTCAACAGTTCACTCAACAGTTTGGTGCTCAAGGTGCGCAAGCATTTGACAGCAGCATGCTTCCAGATGACTTGTTCAAAGAACAAGCTGAGAAAGCAGTTAAATTGGGTGTGTTGGTAAGCAAAGTTTTAGCTGATGCTAAAATCGAAGTTGATCCTGCTCGCGTTGAAGCTTACATCAATGACATGGCTTCTTCTTATGAAGATCCTACAGAAGTTATTGAATACTTCAACAATGACAAACAACAACGTGCTCAAATCGAAGCTGTTGTGTTAGAAGATCAAATCGTTGATCACATTTTAGCGTCTGCTAAAGTGACTGATAAAGCTGTAAGCTACGAAGAATTGTTGAAAGAGCAACAAGCTCGTCAACAAGGCTAAGTTTAGCTGATCTAAAAAAGGCGCATCATGCGCCTTTTTTTATGTATTGGCTTATATTGAACGTGTCCTGAATTAACAAAGCTTATGCAAAAAATATCTGTTATTTAATTGGGAATATTTTGCAATTTAGACAATTATCCCTCATATTGTGACTATGAGTTGAGTAACAAAAAATTTAGGAATAAATAACGTATGTATGTTCCAACAATTGATAACGCTTTAGTGCCAATGGTCGTAGAACAGTCTTCTCGTGGTGAGCGTTCTTTTGATATTTATTCACGCCTTTTGCGTGAGCGTGTAATTTTTTTAACAGGTGAAGTTGAAGACAACATGGCCAACTTAATTGTTGCTCAAATGTTGTTTTTAGAAGCAGAGAACCCAGATAAAGATATACACCTCTATATTAATTCACCAGGTGGTTCGGTGACTGCAGGTATGGCAATTTATGACACCATGCAGTTTATTAAACCCGATGTAGTGACTTATTGTATGGGTCAAGCGGCATCTATGGGTGCGTTCTTGTTGAATGCCGGTGCGAAAGGTAAGCGTTATTGCTTGGAAAATGCCCGTGTGATGATTCACCAGCCACTCGGTGGTTTCCGTGGTCAAGCATCGGATATTGAAATTCACGCACGTGAAATTCTATTCATTAAAGAACGTTTAAACCGTTTAATGGCAGAGCATAGTGGTCAAGACTATGAAACTGTTGCAAGAGATACTGACCGTGACAACTTTATGACAGCCCAGGCTGCTAAAGAATACGGTCTCGTGGATGAAGTGTTAAGTAAACGTCCATAATTTTCAGATTTTAATATTGGAGTGAATATGTCCGAACATCCTCAAGGACAAAAGCATTGTTCATTTTGCGGTAAAACGCAGTCTGAAGTCGGGAAACTGATTGCAGGTGAGGACGCTTACATCTGTAATGAGTGTGTGGACGTATGCTTAGATTTAGTCCAGACCAGTCAGCAAGTCGAATCTGGTGATTGGGCAACTAAACCTTTGCCAAAACCACATGAAATTCGTGCTGCGCTTGATCAATATGTCATTGGTCAAGATGTTGCGAAAAAAACGCTTTCAGTTGCGGTTTATAACCATTACAAACGTTTAAAAGTCACCAACTCAGGTCATAAACCTGATGATGCTGTAGAACTTGCGAAAAGTAATATTCTGCTGGTTGGACCAACCGGTTCAGGTAAAACCTTACTTGCTCAAACTTTAGCGCGTCTTCTCGATGTTCCATTTGCTATGGCAGATGCAACGACATTAACCGAAGCCGGTTATGTCGGTGAAGACGTTGAAAACATCGTACAGAAACTTTTGCAAAAAGCGGATTACGATGTAGAGAAAGCGCAAAAGGGTATTATCTATATCGATGAAATCGACAAGATTACCCGCAAGTCTGAAAACCCGTCGATTACCCGTGATGTATCGGGCGAAGGTGTACAGCAAGCATTATTGAAAATGATCGAAGGTACGGTTGCCTCAATTCCACCACAAGGTGGTCGTAAGCATCCGCAACAAGAGTTCATTCAAATTGATACCTCGAATATCTTGTTCATTTGTGGCGGTGCCTTCTCGGGTCTTGAGAAAATCGTCCAACAACGTCAAGAAAAAGGCGGTATTGGTTTCACTGCGGACGTGAAGAAAAAAGACGAAACTAAAAAATTGTCTGATTTATTCCGTCAAGTGGAAGCGAATGACTTGGTGAAATTTGGTTTAATTCCAGAATTCATTGGTCGTTTACCGGTGATTGCAACTTTGGAAGAGTTGGATGAAGATGCACTGATGCAGATTCTGACTGAACCGAAAAATGCCTTAACACGCCAATACCAATATTTATTCGGTATGGAAAATGTTGACCTTGTATTTGAAGATTCTGCATTGCGTGCTGTTGCCAAAAAAGCATTAGAACGTAATACAGGTGCACGTGGTCTGCGTTCAATCCTGGAAAATTCTTTACTTGAAACCATGTATGATTTACCAAGCCGTACCGATGTCGGGACTGTGGTGGTAACTGATGCGGTGATTAATGGTGAAGGAAAGCCAGAGTTAAAGGCAGAGCGTCAACCTAAAGCAGAGACTGAAGCTGCGCCTAAAGTAGATTTGAAAGTTGTAAACTCTAAATCTGCTTAATTCGCTATTCGTCTGAAACGTGCGGAAAACTTGTGTTTTCGCACGTTTTTTATTTCCAAAAATAAAACGCAATGTTAATCTCAAACACTAGGCGTGGATGCCTAAATAAGATCAACTAACTCAGATCAATGTCGCGATCAATATAGCGAAAAATTAAGTGTTTAATTGAGTACAAAAATAAAAAATACGCGGTGAGGGAAAATCATGCGTGGAGTCTGTATTGCGGTCTGTGCAAGCATTATTTTAATGGGGTGTCATGGCAAATCTGCTGTTGAACATGCCCAAGTAACATCAACCCTAAAACCTGTTGATTTTAACAGCAAGCCAGGCTTTATTGAGCAGCACCGTCTCGGTATGTTTACCATTGGTGCTTGGGTCAACCAAAAATTAGGACAACGTTTTCAGCCTGTACAAGCACAAAATGATCAAGCAGCCATTGTGTATATGTACCGTCCTGACAGTAAATGGAACCGTCAAGAAATTGTGGCCTCCAGTCTTTTTATTAATAGTGAGCGCATTCCCAGTTTATTGAATAATCATTATTACTGGATTGAATTGCCGGCAGGAACGTATCGTTTATCGAGCAGTCGTCCTTTGGGTGCACAGCATTTTCAAAAGCCTAAATATTTAGATTTTACCGTGGAAGCAGGCCAGTCCTATTTTATTAAATATGATGAAGAAAATTTAAGTACCCGTCGTGAAGTTTCGGGACCATTGATGATGGTGCCTGAAAAAGCAGGTTTAAACGAAATCGCATTTACCCAGTTAAAATCGGAAAGTTTTAACTTTGTGGCTCAAGATCAAAATACAGGTAAAATACGTAAAAAAGCTCAAAAGCTTAAACCTGCTAAATATGATCCTGCGGAAGATGTGCAACTGACCACACCATTTAAATTGTGGAATCCAATGACTTGGTAAATACACACTCCTCAATTTGAAGCTGAAAATAAGTTTCGATTAAGTAAAAAAATTTATCTAGATTCAAAAAAAAGCACCCATTTGGGCACTGCTGTCCCATAGTTTGATTTAAATAAAAAACCTGAGTCTAAATCGTTAAAATATGAGTGCAAACAAACACTTTAACGACCAGGATTCAGGTTTTGTCACATCAGAATACCGTATTTCATCAGCTTATTAAACCCGTCGTGCGACAGGATTTTGAACAACTTGCTAAAGTACACCATGTTGGACAGAAATTTAGAGCGGCTTCAAGATGGGGTCAGTTTATTGCCATCTTGATGTCTCAACTTTCCTGCAGGCAAAGTCTGAGAGATATTCAATCCAATCTGGAGTGCCAACAGGAAAAACTGAGTCATTTCGGAGCAAAGTCTATTCCCCGAAGCACGCTGGCACGAATCAACGAGGAGCAGCCTGCTGCCTTGTATCAACAGCTCTTTTACAAGTTGCTTAAATACTATGAACACTCAAAAGTAGCCCATAAATTTCGCTTTAAGAATCCATTATATTCCCTGGATGCCAGTCATATTGACCTGTCGCTTTCCTTATGTGAATGGGCCAAAGTTCACGACTCAAAAGCCAGCATGAAACTCAGCATAGGATTGAATCACAGCAATGATATTCCTGAGTTTATTGCAGTTGAAAATGGTAAAGAAAATGACATGGTACAAGGCCGAAAATTCCAGTTTCCCGCTGTCAGCATTGTGGTCTTTGATAAAGGCTATGTCGATTATCAATGGTATGCGAATCTAAGCGCTCAAAACGTTAGCTTTGTGACACGTTTTAGACCTAAATCGGTGTATCAGGTGATCCAGCAACATCCCGTGCTTGAATCCAAAGGCATTCTAAAAGATGAAACCATTCAGCTAAATAGCGCACATGCCCTAAAAAGAAAAGCCCCCGTATTAAGAAGAATTGAATATAGAGATCAGCAAAGTGGCAAGCACTTTAGCTTTCTCAGCAATAACTTTCATCTAGCTGCCTCTACCATTGCAGCGATTTACAAAGACCGCTGGAAAGTTGAATTGTTCTTTAAAGCGATTAAACAGAACCTGAAATTAAAAGCCTTTTTAGGCCGAAGCAAGAACGCCATTCAGACGCAAATCTGGATTGCGATGATCGCCTATTTACTGGTAAGTTTCGCTCAACATTTAGGGAAAAAAGGCTGGACAGTTCAGCGCTTACTCAGAATAATTCAAGTGAATTTATTTGAAATAAAAACCTTAAAAGCGTTATTTTCACCCGATAAAGTCCCCATCAAACAAGAGGAAGCTTAAATGAGCTTCCTCTTGTAAAAATTGTGGGACAGCAGTGGCCATTTGGGTGCTTTTTTAGCGTGGAAAATTAAACCGCAGCAGCATCAACCACTGGAATTTTACCAATTTTCGCTTGCCAGATTTTTGGTGCAATTGCATGAATAGAGGTACCATTCACATCTACTGCAACAGATACAGGCATATCTTCAACTACAAATTTGTAGATTGCTTCCATACCTAAGTCAGCAAAAGCAACCACTTCAGCTTGACGAACTGCTTTAGATACCAGGTAAGCAGCACCACCTACAGCCATCAAGTAAGTCGCTTTATTGTCTTTAATTGCTTCAATAGCAGTCGGACCACGATCCGCTTTACCAATCATACCGAACAAACCAGTATGTTCTAAAACTTGGCGTGTGAATTTGTCCATACGTGTAGCCGTTGTTGGGCCTGCAGGACCAACTACTTCATCACCCACTGGATCAACAGGGCCAACGTAGTAAATGAATTTACCTTTAAGATCGACAGGCAATTCTTCACCATTGTTGATCATGTCAACCATACGTTTGTGCGCAGCATCACGACCAGTATAGATTGTACCGTTAAGAAGTAATGTGTCACCTGGTTGCCAAGAGTTCATTTCTTCTTGAGTGATGTTGTCTAGGTCAACACGTTTAGAAGTTGAAGAATCCCAAGTTACAGCAGGGTAGTCATCAAGTTTAGGTGCTTGAATGTGAGCAACACCAGTACCGTCTAACTGGAAGTGTGCATGACGGGTTGCAGCACAGTTCGGAATCATACCGACTGGTTTACCCGCAGCGTGACATGGATAGTCTTTGATTTTGATATCAAGAACTGTGGTTAAACCGCCAAGACCTTGCGCACCAATACCCAAAGCATTTACTTTTTCGAAGATCTCGATACGGAGTTCTTCCATTTGGCTTTGTGGACCACGACGAAGCAATTCGTCCATGTTGATTTCTTCCATCAATGCTTCTTTGGCAAGCATCATGGCTTTTTCAGCAGTACCACCAATACCGATACCGAGCATGCCAGGAGGACACCAGCCTGCACCCATGGTTGGAACAGTTTTAAGTACCCAATCCACGATTGAATCAGATGGATTCAACATCGCAAGTTTAGATTTATTTTCTGAACCGCCACCCTTAGCAGCAACAGTAATGTCTACTTTGTTACCAGGTACGAGTTTGTAGTGGATTACAGCAGGCGTATTGTCTTTGGTATTTTTACGACCAAAAGCAGGATCAGCTAAAACTGATGCGCGAAGAATGTTCGAGTTTTCTAAATAACCCTGACGTACACCTTCGTTAATGGCATCGTCTAAGCTCATCGTTAAATCAAATTTAACGTCTAAGCCCACTTCAAGAAATACGTTAACAATACCCGTATCTTGGCAGATCGGACGATGACCTTCTGCACACATACGAGAGTTAATTAAGATTTGTGCAATCGCGTCTTTAGCAGCTTTATTTTCTTCACGATCATAAGCACGGCTCATCGCTTGGATGAAGTCCTGTGGGTGATAGTAAGAAATAAACTGAAGCGCATCTTTTACCGATGTGATCAAGTCATCTTGCTTGATAATAGTTGTCATATCAAATATCTCTTGAGCGGGCTGTTAGCTAGCGGGCTAAATTATAAGATAAAAAGCAAGTTTTGTGGGCGTTTTGAATGATTTTTGGCCGAAAGTTTAATAGCAAATTTCAACTCAATTTAACTGTCATTTTTGTGGGGGATTTCTGTCATAAATATGACAAAAGGCTGTCGTATTTCAGTGGCAATATGTCATTTAAAGCAGCAATCAAAATAATTTAAATCTATTTTTTATTTTAACTTATTGAAAATTATTTAATTAATATGATTATTTTGAGCTGTCTTAAATATGGCAATATTGTCATAAATTTGTCATAAAACTTTTACATAATGAGCTCGTCAAATCTAGAGTGTTATAAGTGTATGATTACTGCAGTAGTTTCAGTCGTTGGTTTTTCTTTATATATCGCAGCGACATGGTTTTACGGTCAAAAAGAAGATCAGGCTTAAGCTCTATCTTCTTTTTTTTGCTTTAAATTTTATCAAAATAAAAACATTCTAAATCTTCAAATCTTCAAATCTTCAAATCTTCAAATCTTCAAATCTTCAAATCTTCAAATCTTCAAATCTTCAAATCTTCAAATCTTCAAATCTTCAAATCTTCAAATCTTCAAATCTTCAAATCTCGATCTAAATCTGCGTATACTCTTTTAAAAATATGAAAACATTGATGATGAAAGATCAGTCTGAACTTGCGCAAAATATTATTGAAATTTATAAAAAACATGCACGTACATGGACAGTATTACGTGGTCAATTCCTTTATGAAAAAGCATGGTTGGATCATTTTCTTTCGCTCATTCCAGAACATTCAACAATCCTTGATTTAGGCTGTGGTTCAGCGAAACCCATTGCAGCCTATTTAATTGCCCAAGGTCATTCCGTGGTCGGTGTGGATAGTTCCGATGTCATGATTGAAATGGCACAACAAAACTTTCCTGAACAGCGCTGGATTCAGGCAGATATGCGTCAGATAGATTTAGGACAAAATTTCCAAGGCATTTTGGCGTGGGACAGTTTTTTCCATTTGACTCCTGATAATCAGCGCAAGATGTTTGTTCAGTTTTCTAGATTAGCTGAAACAGGTACAGCTTTGATGTTTACCAGTGGGCCAAGTCATGGTGAAGTGATAGGGGATATGTTTGGTGAGGCTTTATATCACGCCAGTTTGTCGCAAGATGAATATCGACAATTATTAAAAGATTATGGTTTTGAAGTGGTGAAGATGGTCGCGGAAGATCAGGACTGTGCAGGACATACCGTATGGTTGGCAAAGAAAATTGATGAAAAATTCTAAATAAAAATGTGGAACAATAATTAAATAAAGAGCAGTTGGCATGATTAGAATATTATTATTAGGCTACATAACTTTTGGCTTGTTATATTTATTTGTTAAGTTTTGGCCGATTTATTTAGATAAGCCTTTTGATAAAGCACTCCATATATACTGGAATCTAAAGATATTAGATCAACCGTTGAAAGTAAGCTCAATATTTCCTTATAGTGATACTGTTTGTATATTAGGATCTTATCAAAGTCTCACTGATCCCGAATTCCATAAATATTTTTCGAAAAAAATACTCAACGATAACCAAAAGTATTTGGGAAAAATAGCATCTTATCCTGATCAGAGTCTTTACCTCGTAGGCTTTAGAGACAATAAAATTCAGCAAATTTTTAGGTCAAGTTTTTTTGACGCTAACAGTAAAATTCCCTGTATGAAATCTGATGGAAATATTTTTCTCGTTAAAACGAATGATCCAACTATAAGAAAGATAAGAGTCGCCTTAACCGATTAATTTCAGCTAAATCATCCGCTATTTAAAAATAATGGTTGTTATATGGAATCCGCATAAAAAAACCACCCAATTTTTCAATCAGGTGGCATGGAGAACTTGATTTTAAGCGTTATTGAGCAGCTTGTTGCTCTGCCTGAATCGCAGTCAAAGCAATTGTGAACACGATGTCATCGACCAATGCCCCACGTGACAAGTCATTCACCGGTTTATTTAAACCTTGCAACATTGGTCCTACACTCACCACATTCGCAGCACGTTGTACGGCTTTGTAAGTGGTGTTACCGGTATTTAAGTCAGGGAAAATAAACACATTGGCACGACCGGCAACAGGTGAACCTGGTGCTTTTGATTGACCTACACTTTCAACCGATGCCGCGTCGTATTGCAATGGACCATCAATCAGCAAATCAGGACGACGCGCTTTAGCAATACGTGTTGCTTCAGCCACTTTCTCTACATCTGCACCCGTACCAGAAGTACCAGTGGAGTAAGAAATCATGGCAATACGTGGGTCAATACCAAAGGCTTTTGCTGAATCTGCCGATTGAATTGCAATTTCAGCCAGCTGTTCAGCATCCGGATCAGGATTGATTGCACAGTCACCGTAAACGTAGACTTCATCTGGCAACAACATAAAGAACACAGAGGATACTAGTGAGTAATCAGGAGCCGTCTTAATCAGCTGGAATGCAGGACGAACTGTATTCGCTGTGGTGTGTACTGCGCCAGAGACTAGTCCATCAACTTGATCGAGAGCAAGCATCATGGTACCCAGTACAACGGTATCTTGCAGTTGTTCACGTGCTTGTAATTCGTTAATTTTACCTTTGCGCAACGCCACCATTTTTTCGACGTAATTGATGCGAATCAGATCCGGATCGATAATTTCAAGATCATGCGGCAATTCGATATTACGTGCTTTGGCAACCTCAATCACAACTTCAGGTTTCGCCAATAAAACACAGTGTGCGATACCACGCGCTTGGCAAATGGCTGCTGCTTGAATGGTACGTGGTTCATCACCTTCTGGCAGGACAATACGTTTTTTCGCCGCAATTGATTTTTGAACCAATTCGTGGCGGAAAGCAGAAGGGGACAAACGTGGTTTGTATGAACCATTCAGGATTTGTACCAGCCAATCCAGATTAATGTGACTGGATACGAAGCGCGTCACCTGTTCTGCACGTTCAGTATCATCGACTGGAATTTCATTACTTAAATTTGAAAGACTTTGAGCAGTTTCAAAGGTGCTTAATGAAGTATGCAGAATCGGTAGGCCATTTTTAATTGCAGCTTGGCAGAATTCTAGAACAGTTGCATTCGGTTCATGGCGTTCTGTCAACACTAATCCTGCTAGGGGAATACCATTGCAACTTGCCAAACTACTTGCCAATAAAACATCAATACGGTCAGATGCGCTAATGATCAGTTCACCGGCCACAAATTTATTCAGTTCATGTTCAATATTTGAAGCAATTAAACTGCTGTGTAATACACGACGCTGTGAGGCTTCACCCTTGTTAATCCATTCTGCTGAAATATGTGCTGCCAGATCAGAGATGCGCGGAACACTCAGGGTGTTACTAAACGGCACTAAACCAATCACTGGAAGATGTTCAGAACCAATATGCGCATGGGTTTTTTGAATCGCTGCAACAAATTTATTGGTGTCGCTAATTAAGCGGATACTTGGATCAAGCGTGACAGGAATTTGTGCAGAATCTTCAGGCAAACCTTTGGTGCGCATAAAGAGCACACCGGCAGTGCGGTCATTGGCAGCACCGCCTAAACGGCGTAATTGCGTATCCACTTTGTCGGCAGTCGCGACAGGGTTATTCACATCTGCATTGCTCACCACAATGACTTGGGCATCCAAGGCTTTGGCTAAAGTTGCATTAAATTCTGCTGCAAAAGCATCGCGACTGGTCGGGACTAAGCCCATCACAATAATGACATCATGCTGTTTTGCAATTTGGCGATGCAGGCGTACAGCCTCTTCAAGTAACTCATCACTTTCACCCAGACTCAGTCGCTGGATGAGATTTTCATAAGCAATCGGTTCAACCGTTTCGCTTTTGGATAAATGACGATACAGCGCTGTTGTACCATCTATTTGCTGATTTTTTTCTTGTGAAAAAGGTTTAAGAAAACCGGCTTTCACACCTTGGCATTCCAAAGCGTAAACTAGGCCTAGACTGGCTGAAGTTAATCCTACGCCTTCCCCGGTTGGAACTAATAAAATTGTTTTCATAGCTTGATTCTAAATAAAAAGGATTCAATGATGAGCATCATAAAATGTGCGATGGCTTAAGCCATCGCAACATCAGCTTCAAACTTTTTTGCAGCGAATTGACTCACCTCATTCACAACATGCTCAGTTTCTTGCGCGATGCGACCTTCTTCATCAGTAGGAACAACCCAGATTTGCGGACCTGTACCTGCATCGATACGGCCTTCCGTTCCGCGTTTCAAGTTGTCGTTTTGTTCTTTGCTTAAGTTGAAACCGAAATGAGGTAAGTAAGCCATGGTTTTTTCGCGGATATAAGCCGAGTTTTCGCCAATACCGCCGGTAAAGAACAGACCATCAAGACGTGGCAAGCCACAGCTTAAAGCAGCCAGAGATTTAGCGAGACGGTAGCAGAATACTTCAATCGCAATCGTGGCATCTTCATTGCCTTGTTGTGATGCTTCAATCAGGGTACGCATGTCATTTGAAAGATTGTCTGATAAACCGAGCAAACCACTTTCTTTGTTAAGCATCTTGTCAATTTTGTAGAGATCCCAGCCAAGGTTAGCAGCCAGGAAGCTGTGCAAACTTGGATCGACATCACCGCTACGGGTGCCCATAACAATGCCTTCAAGTGGGGTTAGACCCATAGAGGTATCCACACTTTGACCATTCCAGATTGCACAGGTCGAGCTACCGTTACCTAAATGTGCTGTTAACCAGCCACCTTGTTTAAAGCTGCCAGCCAGCTCTGAACCACGTTCAGATACATAGGCGTGACTGGTTCCGTGGAAACCGTAACGGCGGACATTGTGTTCGGTGTATAGGAATTTTGGTAATGCATAACGGAAAGCATGTTCCGGCATAGTTTGGTGGAATGCCGTATCAAATACCGCCACTTGTGGCAGGTCTGGGAAAAGACGTTTGGTTGCTTCAATACCCACTAAATGCGCAGGGTTGTGCAGCGGTGCAAGTGGCGTTGCTGCACGGATTTTTTCAATAATATCGTCAGTCAACAATTCTGCTTTGGTGAGCGTACCACCATGCACGATACGATGACCGATTGCGTCAGGTTTATAATTAGCTAAACGCTCTAAACCTACTTCTAACGCTTCTTTATGATCAGCATTCGGAATACGGATATCAACAGGTTCATTGCCTACAGTCACACCTTTAATCCGCGCTTCAGGCGTACCCAAGTTTTCAGCCAAACCATGGATGCGGAATTCTTGATCTTCAAGCAATAATGCAAATTTAATCGATGAAGAGCCGCAATTGATGACGAGTACTGATTTAGGCATGACGTATTCCTTAACTAAAAATTATCGTACTTGAATTGTTGTATTACCCCTGATCGTTGATATTCATTTTGCTAGGCATCATCCGATCTGTTTAATAGTTGTACCATGTTGGTTTTTATAGCCACAAGCTAGACTTTAGGAGATTAGACTTAAGCACTATCGACCAGTAGGATAATAATAATTAAAATTTATCAGCTGATAGATTTCATTTATTAATAAAATAGTACTGAATTGTAAAGTATGTCTTTGTATGAATTTTAAACATAGCATGGACGATCAATTTTGAGCAGAATATAAGTGTAGTTTTAATGCTTAGTTTTGATACTTTATTTCTGACCAACGTACGATCACATAAGCAATCAGTGCCACCATAAAAAACACCAGCATCATCCAGGCCAAGCCTTGTAGGGTTTCAATAATCGTCCGATAAATTTCCAGTACCCAGCGTTCTTGGGTTAGCTCGATGACAATTTTTTTGTCATTCTCGGTGTAGGTGAGGGGGGTAATGTATTTTTCCATATCGTAAATACGAATGCCGGAAGATGTACCCACGACCATGCCGGCAAATTTGGTGTATTTTGCCCAGGCTTCATGAATCGGATCGTTAATAATTCGAGCCAGAATTTGATTGATAGAATGGGAAAAAATTTTCATTACGGTAAAGGAAACCAGTAATGCCAATACAAATGTGCAGACCATTAAATAATAAAACATCGCATTTTCCCTTTTATGGTTATTTTTATCATCTTATGAAATTTAGCTTAGAGATATTGGAGTGGCTATGTTCAGCCTCATGCTTGAAGCTGAACACGGAATACTTTTATTAAGTGCAGGATTTATTGGCGAATTTGACCATCACCAAACACGATCCATTTTTGCGAAGTCAGACCTTCAAGACCCACAGGGCCACGGGCATGAATCTTGTCAGTTGAGATACCAATTTCTGCACCTAAACCATATTCAAAACCATCTGCAAAACGCGTAGATGCATTGATCATCACTGAGCTTGAATCTACACGGGCCAAGAACTGGCGAGCAAGACTATAGTTTTCAGTAATGATGGCATCGGTATGATGTGAACCATATTTGTTGATATGATCAATCGCCTCATCAATACCGCTGACCACTTTAACCGCCAAAATTGGACCTAGATATTCGGTGTACCAATCTTCTTCGCTGGCAGGTTTCACAGTTGAACCTAGAATGCGCTGTGTTTCACGGCAACCACGCAGTTCAACCTGTTTCTCTGCATACAATTCAGCAATGTTAGGCAAGAATTCTTCAGCGACTTTTTCATCCACCAATAAGGTTTCCATGGCATTACATACGCCATAACGATGGGTCTTGGCATTCAGCGCAATCGGTAAAGCTTTTTGCAAATCGGCTTGTGCTTCAACAAAGACATGGCAATTACCATCCAGGTGTTTAATCACTGGAATACGCGCTTCATTGCTCACACGTTCAATCAGCCCTTTGCCTCCACGTGGAACAATCACATCCACATATTCAGACATGGTAATCAGATGACCGACCGCAGCACGATCAGGTGTGTTAATCACTTGCACTGAAGTTTCAGGTAAACCTGAAGTTTTTAAACCATGTTGAATCGCTTCAGCAATGGCTTTATTTGATTCCAGTGCTTCAGAACCACCACGCAGAATAATGGCATTTCCAGATTTTAGCGCAAGAGATGCAGCTTCAAGGGTCACATTCGGGCGTGATTCATAAATCATGCCGACGACACCTAAAGGTACACGCATTTTACCGAGCTGAATTCCGGAAGGGCGGAAGGCTAAATCGGTGATTTCCCCAATAGGGTCAATCAGGCTCATCACATCTTTTAAACCATGCAGCATGCCTTTAAAGCGTGTGGGGGTAAGTTCTAAGCGATCAAGTAATGCACTGTCCAAATTGCTGTTACGACCTTTGGTCATATCAATTTGGTTCGCAGCTAAAATAGCAGCTTCACTGTCTTCTAAAGCAGTGTAAATTGCAGATAAAGCATTGTTTTTTGTTTGGGTAGAAGCGCTTGCTAACACGCGAGAAGCTTGGCGTGCTTGTTGTCCTACCGTTTGCATATATTGTTCAATTGAATCTTGCATAGCGGTTGATCACTTAGAAATTACACCTTTGATAGTAACAGTCTGGAACAAGACAATGAAGCATCTATCTGGAAAAAAATTTTGAAACTTTTCAAGCGATTCATATTTTTAAATTGTTTTATTTGTAAATTTAGATAAGTGGTCATGGAATAAGTTGCGTGTCAAATCATCCTCTGTATAGAATAAAAAATAATGACATTGATGTCTGATAATTAAAGCAAATGAATGGATGCAGTACAGCGCAGAAATTCTATATTTATTTTCTTGCAAAATAACAATAAGGCAAGAATGGAGGAAGGGATATGAATTCCATGATCCAAATGGACTCGGAAGTACAAGAATCAAACACGAGTTTAGGCTTTTTTGATCTTTACCATAGAAACAGTTTTAAAGAGCCTGCACGTACAACGTGGATCAATGGCTGGAAAATTGAATATATGGCGATTACTCAACCTGAAACGATTCACAATACTCCAATCGTCATTATTGGCGGGGCATTTCAAAATTTCAACTCTTATAAATATTGTGTAGAACAGTTGCTCAGTGCAGGTCCAATCATCCTCATTGATTTACCGTCTATGGGCGCCAATCAACAAATTACCAATCGTGATACCGGCATTTCTGCAGGAACTTTGGAATTACCGGATTTGGCACGTATGCTCGGTGAATGGCTGGATATAGAAAATTTGTCCAAAGTGTCAGTAATGGGGATGTCGCTAGGTTCCGTGGTCGCTTCAGGCTTGGCACATCAACGCCCTGAATTGATTGACCGCATGATTCTGATGGGCGTGATGCAAAAAAACCGTAAAAGCTGGCGCATGTTGCTGGAAGAATCCTTGCATTTAATGAAAGAACAACGCATGGACGAGTTCGGTCAAGCGGTGATTCTGTATTTGGTCAATCATGCCAAAATTGATCAAACCAAAATGTCACCCACTGCAAAACGTTTATTTTTTAAACAGATGGCTGAATTTACTGCAACCGAGCAAGATCGCTATGAAATTAACTGTAGCCGTTTACTACGTTTAACTGATGTGCCAATTCCTGAATGCAAAGTACTAGTAGCTTGTGGTCAATATGACAGTTTTACCTTGCCTCATGAAAATGCAAATTTTGCCTTGCAATGTCCAGACATGGAATTTGCCATGATCGCCAATGCAGATCATGTACCGCAATTACAGCGCCGTAAGGAAACCATGAATTTGTTTGCAACTTTCTTGCAAGGTCAGTCGATCCATACTGTGGATGGTGTTATCCCGATGACACGTGCACAGTTACTGACCTTAGAGCGTCGCGGTGAAGAACGTATTGCGGTACAAAGCCCAATGACGGTATTGACCCATCGTCATTCAGAGTTACAATTGCCCACTCATATTATTGATCTAAACTTCTTTGGGGTTTTACTTGAATTTGCTGAAGGCTTAACTGCAAAAGTTGAGCAATATCCACGTGATTTGGCTTTGCATTTGGAAGATGAAGAAGGTCAATTCAAGATTGAATGTTTGATTTTTGAGGTAGATGCAACACAAATCCGTGCCTTATTTAAACATGGCAGCTTTGAAGTGGCAGAACGCTTATTGCGTTATGTACAACGACAAAAAGAAGCGATGCTGGTACTGGAATCAGTCAGTTAGGCGCTTCCTTATCAAGATGGAAACAGCGTTATTCAACGCTGTTTTTTTTGCTTGCATGAATCATCCAGACCAAATCTCCCAGGTGTTCATCACTAGGTGATTCATTTGTCGACTGCTCTTGAAAATACTGTTGAGGTTGAACAACCGTGATATTTTCAAAACCTGCTTGCTGGAAAAAATCCTGCGCTTGCTGAGGATGAGTAAAATGAAAGCTAAATGCACTCTTGGACATCCATTTCAGTAATTTACTGCTGGCCCAAATAAAATTGGCCAATTTATTTTTGACCGGTTCCGGATAAATATCGGTCAGGTAATGCAGTTCTTTAAAGTCCTGACCGTAATGTGTAATCGCTTGCAGTAACTGCAATAGCATGTCTTTGTTGAAGTAGTTAATCAAACCTTCACTAATCACCACCAATGGCCGAGTGGGGTCAAATACGTAAAAAGTTTGCTCAAAATCAGCAGTGAATAAATCCACCGATAAAACTTCCGGACTATTGGCATCAATCTGTTTCAAGGCTTGAGTTTTGACTTTTGCCATACCGGGTAAATCAAGTTCATGATAATCAATATTGGGAAACTTTTGTCGAAAGTTCCAACCGCGTGGTGATAAACCACTTGCGATTTCAAGTACCTGTAAATCTGGGAATTGCTCAATCAGTTGGGTAAGATGCTGATCAATCATGCGATGGCGTTGTTTGAGCGTGGTACGCATACTGCCGCCGACAAATTTTTCAGCCCAACTTTCTAAAGGGTGAACCAGTTTGGCGAGCATTTTGCCTTTAGAGGTTGCAAAAACGGGGTGTGAGATCCCCATAGTGTACCAAATATAGCCGGTGTAATGCGCAGTAAATGAAATGTGTCGATGTTCTGAAAGCTGTTGTGTCATATCATCCTGACCTGTATGTTTTTGTAGTTTTAAATATATAAGTGAGTGTTGGATAGGCTTCTTATATGACTGATTCGTATCTTTTAAAAGCTAATATCAGCCAATATATGCAAGAAGTCTCTGATTTTATTTTTAATTATCATAAAGAAAAAGGAACACCTTGTCGTGTTCCTTTTATCGCATTAATTCAATGAATTTTTAAAGTTTTCGATCGTATCCCGAACCTGTTTCCATTCAGTACCCAAGTTCAGTGTTTCGCCAACCGTAAGTTCAGGAATTTTACCACGCATACGTTCTAGACGTTCTTGATTCGGTAAAGGCAAGTCATGAATCCCTTCTAAAGCAAGACAAGCCGCTGAACGGTCGTTACAGACCAAGCCCATGTCACAACCGGCTTTAAGGGCAGCTTGAATACGTGCATCAGCACCACCGACCACGCAAGCCGCTTGCATGGTTAAGTCATCCGAGAACAGTACGCCATCAAAGTTGAGTTCCTGACGCAAAATGTTTTGAATCCAGTAGGGTGAGAAGCCGGCAGGGTTGGGATCGACCTGATCGTAAATCACATGCGCTGGCATGAGTGCATCTAGTTGCGGCATCAGCTGAATAAAGGTCTGCATATCCTTGTTGTAAATTTCATCATAAGCACGTGAATCGACAGGTGCTGCCACATGCGAATCGGCTTTAACGGAGCCGTGACCCGGAAAATGTTTACCGGTATTGGCCATGCCTGCACGCTTCATGCCTTTCATAAAAGCACTGGCAAGCGGGACAATATCCTGAATATTTTTGGCAAAGCCACGGTCGCCAATCACATCGCTGACATCGTTTAAGTCCAATACTGGGGCAAAACTGAAATCAATCCCGACGGCAAGCACTTCAGTTGCCATCAGCCAACCACATTGTTCCGCTAAATCAACTGCTTTTTCAGGTTCGGTTAGATAGAGTTCACCCAAACGCCCCATTGCAGGAAGCAGGGTAAAGCCCTGTCTTAAACGCTGTACGCGACCGCCTTCCTGGTCCACGGCAATTAAAATATCGGGTCTGATACGACGCATATGATCTGTTAAAGCACGAACTTGTTGTGGTGATTCTATATTTCGAGCAAATAAAATCATGCCACCTACTTGCGGTGTTCGTAATAGTTCAATATCTTCTTGAGTAAGTTCTGTGCCAGCGATGTCTAGCATCAATGCGCCAATCATATCGGTGTCCGTGTTGGAATTTTATAAAGAAAAAACAATACCCGAATTCTGCAATGATTTGCTACATTTTGACAGTACAGAATATGATAAAACTACACGACATACACATATTAAGTTGTTTAAGATTTTGAATATACTGCATTCATGTTGAAAAATGACGTTGGAATATTGGTCAAAGACCAAGGAAGTAAGAATTATTTATGAAACTTCAGACATTAGCTTGTGCAGTTGCAATTGCGACTGGAGGGTTTTTCTTTACTCATGTAGTAAACGAGGCAATTGCTGCAAATACGACTGTTGCAGTTTCTCAATCTATACAGCCAACGCAAGAACAAGCGCTTGTATCACGCCAACTGGCGACTTTGGTTGACCGTCAGCATTATTTAAATCAGCGTTTAGATGCGGCTACCTCTAATCGAATTCTTGATTTTTATTTAGATAGCCTAGATGCAGATCATTCATTATTTTTAGCACCTGAAGTTGAACAATATAAGAAAAATTATGGTGCCAATTTTGGTGCTGCACTAAAAGCTGGGGATTTATCGGGTCCATATTTAATTCATGCCCAATATCGTGAACGTTTAAAACAGTTTTATCAATTCATGTTGGCTGAGTTGAAAAAGCCGCAAAACTTGAAACAAAGCAATGTCTATATTGATACTGATCGCGAAAAAGCACCTTATTTCAAGTCTGCAGCAGAACAACGTGCACATTGGCAAAAAATGCTGGTGTCGCAACTCATCAACTTAAACATTAGCAAAGAAGAAGAGTCTGCGAAGCAAAAAGCGTTAAAAGCTGATCCGGCTTTAGCCAATGGACAGGATTTAGCCAGCCCAGAGGATTTAACTCCAGTTCAAACCTTGACCAAGCGTTATACCCGTCAACTTGAACGAATTAGCCGTGTTAAAAGTGACGATGTCTTAGACAAAACTTTAAATGCGATGATGTTGACCTATGATCCGCACAGTAACTATTTCCCGCCTGTAGATGCAATGGAATTGAACCGTCAAACCACCTTGCAATTAGAGGGGATTGGGGTTTCGATTCGCCCTGAACGCGGTAATGAGGATTACACCAAGATTGAAACCATCGTCGAAGGTGGTCCGGCCAGTAAGTCCGGTCAGATTAAATCGGGTGATCGTATTATCGGTGTTGCGCAAGACGGCGAAAAAATGGTCGATGTCATTGGCTGGGCAAGTAACGAAGTGGTTGGTTTAATCCGTGGTAAGCGCGGAACCAAAGTCAGCCTGCGTTTACTGGGTGCCGGTGCATCAATGAGTCAGGCACGTACCGTGAGTTTGGTTCGTGATGTGATTCAGGAAGAAGATGCCGGTGTACGTTCACGTACGGTTGATATTAAGCGCGATGGTAAAAACTATACCTTTGGTGTGATTGAAATTCCATCGTTCTATTTAAACTATCGTGCGCGCCGTGCAGGTACCGATTATCGCTCGGTTTCTGAAGATACCAACAACGCTTTAAAAGCTTTGGCTGCGAAAAATGTGGCAGGGATTATTATTGATTTACGTAATAACCCGGGCGGTTCACTTGAAGAAGTTGCACGCATGTTGGGTCAGGTGATCAAGTCAGGTCCAGTGGTGCAAATTCGTGATGGTAGTGGCAATGTCAGCGTGTTTGAAGATGATGATGGCGGTGCACAAACCTATGCAGGTCCACTTGCAGTTATGGTGAACTTGGCGTCAGCATCAGCCAGTGAAATTTATTCTGCGGCTATTCAGGATTATGAACGCGGTATCGTGATTGGTAGTACCACTACCGGTAAAGGTACAGCGCAAGTCCAACTGGATACTTTGGCGCATGGTCAAGCGACCTTAACGCAACGTAAATTCTATCGCGTTACGGGTGGTAGTACCCAAAATAAAGGCGTAGTGCCCGACATTAAACTGGTGGATATCTACAACGAAGAGTTTGGTGAACGTAAAGCCAAGAATGCCTTGAAATGGGATACCATTCCAACTGCACCATTCAAGCGTGAAGGTTCTGTACAACCGTATGTGCAAAACCTGGCGCAAATGTCACAACAACGCGTAGTGGTTGATCCGCAATTTAAATATCTGGAACAACGCAAAGCGATTGCTAAAAAAACTGAAGAGCAAAAACGGGTTGTTCTTGATATTGATCAGCGTAAAGCGGAGTTGAATACGCTGGAACAGAAAACTTTAGAGGCAGAGAATCAGCGTCGTGCGGTGACAGGTCAAAAGCCTTATGCCAATTGGGAAAGCTACCAGGCTTCTATGGATGCATTGGTTGAGTCACGTGCAAAAATGAAGGTAACTCAACGACCTTATTTACCTGAAGAAGAGGCGTTTGTCACAGAGTCTGCCAATATTTTATTGGATTATGCGAAATTACAATCTGCTAAAGCGGCTGCAAACTAAGTTTAAGCATTACGCACTATCTTTTTAAATATGCAAAAAGCCAGTCAGTTCATCTGACTGGCTTTTTATTTGTCTGTGTATTGGTGGTTTTGAATTTGAAATAGCTCATTTTAAAATAAAGGGATAGACAACAAGATGTAATGCATCTGATTGGACTTTTGCTTGTCATTGGCCACCAGATTTTTTAGCAGCGCGGAGTTAGATGGAAAAATATGGAATGCCTTGAACCACAGGAAATATGAACAGTGTGGGGATAATGATCAAAAGTTTGATCTATCTTTAATTAATTAAATAAATAAATTAGTAAAAAAATGAATAGAGTAATAATCACTTGACCAAAATAGAATAGTATTAGATGCTTGTTTTAATTGATTGTTTTTATAAGTACTCTTTAATGAACGAAAAACTTTTGTGAAAGGATAAATGGTATTAATAACGTGGATTAAAACAAGAAAGATAACCTATATGGAAGCTTAATATGGCTCATATAAATTATGATCTTAGTCTCGTGGTAGGTTCAATTATTGTTGCTGTTTTGGGCTGTTATTTTGCAGTGTCGATTGAACAATCATTATTCCGTGGCTTAGGTCAGAAATATGAAAAAATTCTTCTTGTTATAAGTGGTTGCATGTTGGGTGCTGCAATTTGGTGTATGCACTATATGGGGGTGCTCGCCTGTGATTTACCTGCTGAGTATTCTTTTGACTACGGCCTTACTTTCCTTTCTTATGTGATCGCGTTTATCGCATCTACCTTTGCGGTTTGGCTAACCACCCGAGCAACCTTACCATTTTTACGTCTTGTTTTAGGCGCGATCCTGATGGGCTTGGGCATTGCAGGGATGCACTATACCGGAATGATGGGTTTGATCGTTGATCAACATCAAATTTATTATGATCCACACTTAACCATTTGTTCAGTCTTGATTGCCATTATTGGTTCTGGTTTAACGTTTTGGCTGACCTTTAAATATAAAAAGGCAGTACATAAATTGCCGCATATTAAAACCTCTATTGTTTTCATGATGGCACTCACCATTGTGGGTATGCACTATACGGGTATGGCCTCTGCCGCTTTTTATGCGATTGATGCGAATCCACTGGTTTCAAATGATAAAACTGGACAAGGGTTAATTTTATTTAGCATCATCTTTGTAAGCAGTTTAATCCTGGTTGCTGCATTCACCGTAGCTTTATTAGAACTACGCTTGGAAGCGCGCAATAAACAGCTTTCTAAAGCCAATCGTGAGCTTGCCAATCAAGCCGTCCAAGATAATTTAACCAAGTTGCCGAATCGTTTATTCCTGGCTGAATATTCACATTTGCTATTTACTGAGCATCGTTATCGAGATGATAAAATTGCATTTCTTTATATTGATTTAGATCGCTTTAAGGCAGTAAATGATGTATTTGGTCATCATGTGGGTGATCAATTGCTGGTGCAACTCGCTACACGCATTCAGCGCATACTCACAGAAAAGGAAAAACTTCTTCGTATCGGTAGCGATGAATTTTTGATGGTTCTTGAAAGAGCAAGCATTGAACAGGCGATCGAAAAGTCAGAAAAAGTATTGCGGCTGATCCAAGACAGTTTCTTGATTGCCGGCAAAGAAATTAATATTTCCAGTAGTATCGGCATAGCGATGTATCCAAATCATGGAAATAATTTACAAGATTTGCTGATCAATGCCGATGCTGCAATGTTGATGTCTAAATATCAGGGCAGAAATACCTATTCGGTGTTTAATTACAGTGTTGATCAACAAGAAACCAAAAGCCAGACCAAGTTGATCAATGATTTATACAAAGCGGTTGAAGAACAACAATTTATTCTATTTTACCAACCTAAATTTACCACCAGCAGCCATGAAGTTTGTGGTGTGGAAGCATTGATCCGTTGGAATCATCCCAGTTTGGGACTGTTGACCCCGAATATGTTTATCGATGGTGCTGAAAAAACCGGACTCATTATTCAAATGGGCTATTGGGCACTTGAGCAAGCGTGCAAGCAGATTCAGATTTGGGAGCAAAATGATTCAAACTATTTCCCGCTCGCCGTGAATTTATCGGCGGTACAGTTTGAACATAAGCATTTGTTTTCAACTCTTGAGCGCTTATTTGATAAGTATCAAATTCATCCCAATCATTTAGCGATTGAAATTACCGAATCTACCGCGATGCATCATATTGATGCCAGTATTCGCAGTTTTGAGCGCCTGCGTCAGATGGGCATCAAGCTGGCGATTGATGACTTTGGAACCGGACATTCCAGCTTTTTATATTTAAAGAACTTGCCTGTGGATGAATTGAAAATAGATCGAGAGTTTATTCGTGATCTGTGCAAGGGTTCAAAAGATGAAATTATTTTGGAAAGTATTATCCAGTTAGCGATTAAATTAGGTTTGGTGGTTACCGCGGAAGGGGTGGAAACGCCAGCGCAGGCAGACATCTTGACCCGTTTAGGTTGCCAGCAATTGCAAGGATATCTGTTAGGAATGCCGGTGAATGTTGATCGATTGGAAGAGAGCAGATACGCGCTGCCTATTTAAGCTTGCTGAGCTTTGAACAAGTTTAGTTCATTTCAAAAGTTTGATGATCTGCTACAATATCGCCAAATTTTTATATTGATCAGTTCTGATCTTTTACACTGCCATTCTGCAGTAGGTATCTTTCATGAGTTTTAAAGACGAATTAGCGGCACAGGTCGCGAAGCGACGGACGTTCGCGATTATTTCCCACCCCGATGCTGGTAAAACCACCATGACAGAAAAACTGTTGTTATGGGGTAAAGCGATTCAGGTTGCTGGGATGGTCAAAAGCCGTAAGTCAGACCGTGCTGCAACTTCTGACTGGATGGAAATGGAAAAAGAACGTGGTATTTCCATCACCACATCGGTTATGCAGTTTCCTTATAAAAAGCATGTGATTAACTTACTTGACACTCCGGGACATGAAGACTTCTCGGAAGATACTTACCGTACTTTAACTGCGGTTGACTCTGCACTTATGGTGATTGATGGTGCAAAAGGTGTCGAAGAACGTACCATTAAATTGATGGAAGTGTGTCGTATGCGCGACACACCGATCATTTCTTTCGTCAACAAAATGGACCGTGAAATCCGCGAGCCGTTAGAATTGCTTGATGAAATTGAAAACGTGTTAAAAATCCGTTGTGTGCCACTGACCTGGCCAATGGGTACAGGACGTGATTTCGCCGGTGTCTATAATCTTTTAGAAGAAAAATTTTACGTCTACAAAGCCGGTTTTGGTTCAACCATTACCGACATTGAAATCCGTGAGGGTTATGATTATCCAGACTTGCGTGAAAAAGTCGGTGATCTTGCTTTTGCTGCTTTTGAAGAATCTTTGGAACTGGTGCAAATGGCCAATGATCCGATTGATCGTGAGCTATTCTTGCAAGGTAAACAAACCCCAGTCTTGTTTGGTACTGCTTTAGGTAACTTTGCGGTGGATCATGTTTTGGATGCTTTCATTAAGTGGGCACCTGAACCTAAAGCGCATCCAACCAAAGAACGTACTGTAGAAGCCACTGAAGAAGGTTTCACCGGCTTTGTATTTAAAATTCAGGCCAATATGGATCCGAAACATCGTGACCGTATTGCATTCATGCGAATCTGTTCAGGTAAGTATGAGAAAGGTTTAAAAATGAATCATGTCCGTCTGGGTAAAGATGTACGGATCAGTGATGCATTAACTTTCTTGGCGGGTGAACGTGAACAGCTAGAAGAAGCTTGGCCAGGTGACATCATTGGTTTGCATAACCACGGTACCATTCAAATCGGTGATGCTTTTTCATCGGGTGAAAATATTCACTTCACTGGTATTCCACACTTTGCACCAGAAATGTTCCGCCGTGTACGTCTTAAAGATCCGCTTAAATCAAAACAACTGCAAAAAGGTTTGAAAGAGCTTTCGGAAGAGGGCGCGACTCAGGTATTTATGCCGCAAATTAATAATGATTTGATTGTCGGGGCAGTCGGTGTACTTCAGTTTGAAGTGGTAGCGTATCGCTTGAAAGAAGAATACAAGGTTGATTGTGTTTATGAGCCTGTAAACATTAATACCGTACGTTGGGTTTCATGTGATGATGAAAAGAAATTCAACGAATTTAAGAAAAAAGCGCATGACCAGCTTTCGATTGATGGTGGCGGTCATTTGACTTACCTGGCGCCAAGTCGTGTGAACTTGCAACTCATGCAAGAGCGTTATCCGGATATTCAATTCCGTGCTACACGCGAACACTAAACATAACGAAAAATAAAACAGCTTCTTTATGAAGCTGTTTTATTATGTAAAATCATTTATATAGATACATTTATATAGATCAGTCACTTTAGAAAAAGAGTTGTAAGCATGAATGGGAAAATAGTGGGTGCATCAGTGATCGCCATTGGTTTGATACTCAGTGCCTGCGATGCTTCAAAAAAAGAACAACCAGACCCATCACATGAAAAATCTGAAACTTCTGTATTCAAAACCGAAAATGCAGAAGTTTTGCCGTATTTAAATATTCAAGAACAAGATGCAAAAATTGCTTTACCCTTTTGTGAAACCAAAAATTGTATCGATCTGAGTATTCAAACCGTACATACCGAAGATGTCTGGTTAAATGACTGGATTGCGAAAAGCCAGGCGTTGGTGATTCAAGATCAAATCGGCATGAAACAAAATATGAGCCTGCAACAAGCCATCAATGCGTATGTGAAAAAGTCGGATGCATGGCAAGCCGAATTCTCCAAAAATAAAGCTTATGAGCTGTCGATGTATACGCGAATTGCCTATCAGCGTAATCAATATGTGTTGATGCAATTAGGCGTAGATACCAATCAAGAAGGCATTAAGGTTAAGGAACGTTATTATTTCTTTGTGGCCGATCGTAAAAAACAGAAAGCTGTCACTTTATTGCATGTGATTGAACCGAAACAGCAAAACACTATGAATAGCATTGTGCAGCAAGCTTATCAAAAATGGTTAAAGGAACAAACGGCTGAAGTGAAGCAGAAGGCGCCGAAAAAACTGTATTGGGGACAAGCCGACTGGTTCTTTGATCAGGAAGGGATTGGTTTACATTATCGTACCCATGAAATTGTTCAGGATGGAGCACAACTGGATATTTATTTAACCCAACAACAAACGCAACAGTTATTGAAAGTTGATGTTTATCAGCATATGTTCTAGTTATCTATTTTAAATACAGACATCTAACAGAAGTCACTTTATCCGATTAAAGTTATAGGTCAGCCTCATGTTGAAAAATAAAACAATATTTACCATCAGTATTCTTGCGTCAGCGATTGCATTGAGTGCATGCCAGCCTAAACAGACCGAACCTAAACAGGATCAAACACCGGCATCGGAAGCGGTTCAAGCTGAAGTATTAAAATTGGCGGGGGATTCTGAAAAGTTAACTTTAGATTTGCCTGAGTGTGATGGCAATAGTTGTCCTGAAATTTCGATAGAACGTCTTTCCAGTAACCAGGCCTTTATTGATGAATTCATTGACCAGCAAATTTTAAAACAGCTGGATCATATTTTAGATATTTCTCCGAAGTTGGCAAAAGAAAAACAACAGGCAACAACAGCAGAAAATCCGAAAGATTCAAAAGCTCAGGATCAAGCTGCTGAACAGGCCGCATCAGTAGCTATTGAAACGCCAAAGCAAAAACTGGAACAACAAGTTGCACCTTATTTAGTGAATTTCTTGTCCTTGGATAAGGAGTTAAAGGCTTTAAGCGCCAATCACCAAATTAGTTTAATGATCAAGCCGAAAATCTTAAATGCAGATTTGCCTTTAGCGACTGTGGTTTTGAATTCGAGTAGTTATTTGGGTGGGGCACATGGTTCATCATCGCAGCGCTACTATAACTTTGACCTGGAAAAGAAAAAACAGGTTGAGTTGAATGATATTCTGGCGCCAAATCAAAAAGCCGCTTTGGAAAAGAAAGCCCATGAAGTGTTTAAAACTTGGGTGATTGAATCCAAGTTGGCGAATAGTGTTGATGAATATGAACAGGCATGGAAATTCACCTTATCGGATAATTTTTATTTATCCAGCCAAGGTTTGATTTTGCAATATGGCGAATATGAAATTGGCCCTTATGTGGTGGGATTGCCACGTTTGACCATTCCTTATGATCAATTGCAAACTGTGCTGAAGAAACAGTATTTACCTCAGGTTGAAGCGCCGGCAAGTACAGCTACGGCAAATAAAGCTAAATCTTAATGCCTTATCCACTGTTTGATACCCATACCCATTTTGATGTTCCCGATTTTGATCATGATCGGGAGCAACTGGCGCATGCTGCAAAAGCAGTGGGGGTGGAACGGTTAATTTTGATTGGTTTTGTGCAATCCCGCTTTAATGATTTAGTTCAAAGTCAGCATTTTTTAAATCAATTACCGGATGCACCCAAAAGCTATTTAGCTCCAGGTCTGCATCCGGTTTATATCGAACAGCATCAAGCATCTCACCTTGCCGATTTAGAGCGACTTTTAAAAACTGAAGCATGCGTGGCCATTGGTGAAATTGGTTTGGATAGCTTTTTAAAACAGCACAAGCAAGCAGACGCTTTTCAAAAGCAACAAGATTTTTTCTCGGCACAACTTGAATTGGCGCAACAATTTGATAAGCCTGTGTTATTGCATATTCGTAAATCGCATGCTGAAACCTTGTCTATCTTGAAGCAGCATCAATTTAAATTGGGTGGTATTGCGCATGCCTTTAGTGGCGGTATAGAAGAAGCCAAGGCTTTTATTAAACTGGGTTTTAAAATTGGTATCACAGGACAAATTACCAATCCCAATGCCAAGAAATTACATGCCGTGGTTCAGGCGATTAGTGCTGAACATTTGGTCTTGGAAACTGATTGTCCCGATATGACACCTTTATGTTGTCAAAGTTCAACCGAGCAGCGAACCCGCAATACCCCGGTCAATTTACCTTATGTTTTAGCCGGATTGGCACAATCTCTTCATCTTGCACCAGATATTCTTGCCCTACAATTATGGCAAAACTCGCTCAATGCTTTACAGCTTGATGCTTAAAAAATGTTATAAAATAATCTTTTATCCATAAATATTCGTATTTGATTACAGAGTTTGCTATGAATATATTTTGTTGAGTCATCCTGTTTTTATGGAATATTGAAAAGATCCATTTTCTATGGTTAAAACCTGTCTATACTATTTTAAAAATCTAAATGAAAAATAATGAGTGAATTATGCAAAGTAATAACCCCATTTTAACCCGGGTGGAAACCCACAGTGATTATAACCAAACCATGACGGTGCAAGGCGCGATTCAAAAATCTGTGTTATTGACAGTCATTGCTGCTGCAGTAGGTTTGTCTCTGTTTTTTTATAGCTTCATCAGCTTAAATTTATCACTGGCCTATGCGGGTGCAATGGTCGGTGCGATTGGTGGATTGATCTTGGCACTCATCGCTACATTTAAGCCGAATACAGCACCGGTATTGGCGATTCCTTATGCCTTATTTGAAGGTGCCTTTTTAGGGGGAATTTCGGTGATCTTCCAGGTGAAATTTCCAGGCGTACCTTTACAGGCGTTACTGGCAACCTTTATTACCACCTTGGTGATGTTTGCCTTGTATCGCTTTCAAATTATTCGTGCCACAGAAAAATTTAAAGCCGTGGTTTTGTCAGCCTCCATTGCGATCGCAATTGTCTTTGTGGTGCAAATTGTCATGCGTCTGGCATTCGGTTCGAGTATTCCTTACATCTTTGAAAGTAACTGGCTCGGTATTGGCTTTGCTGCATTTGTTGCAGTGATTGCTTCTTTAAACCTGATTCTCGACTTTGACCTGATTGAATCATCAGCTGCACAATACACCCCGAAAGCGATGGAATGGTTGTGTGGTATTGCCTTGTTAGCGACTTTGGTCTGGATGTATTATTCATTCCTGCGTTTGCTCAGTTTGTTACAAGGCGATGATTAATCATCTTAAAAGTAAAATGCATCTAAATAAAAATGCTCCCAGATCGTGGGGGCATTTTTTTATGACTTTTACAGAACATGGTAAAAAAAGGCGCATTATGCAATTTCGCAAATGCTCCAGACTTGGCATTATGCTTGTAAATTATTTTGAGTGAGATTCACATGGCACAAGGACTATTGGCGGGTAAGCGCTTTTTAATCGCAGGTGTTGCAAGTAAGTTATCAATTGCATTTGGTATTGCTCAAGCCTTGCACCGTGAAGGTGCGGAACTCGCATTTACTTATCCAAATGAAAAATTAAAAAAACGTGTTGATGATTTTGCTGAACAATTTGGTTCAACGCTGGTTTTCCCTTGTGACGTGGCAGTTGATGCTGAAATTGACCAGGCTTTTGCAGATTTGGCAAAACATTGGGATGGTCTGGACGGCGTGGTTCATTCAATCGGTTTCGCACCAGCGCATACTTTGGATGGTGACTTTACCGATGTGACCGACCGTGAAGGTTTTAACATTGCCCACGACATTAGTGCATACAGTTTTGTTGCAATGGCACGTGCTGCGAAACCTTTACTTAAAGTTCGCCAAGGTTGCTTGCTGACGTTGACTTACCAAGGTTCTGAACGTGTGATGCCAAACTACAATGTCATGGGGATGGCTAAAGCCTCATTGGAAGCAGGGGTGCGTTATTTAGCGTCAAGCTTGGGTAGCGATGGTATTCGTGTGAATGCCATTTCAGCGGGTCCAATCCGTACATTGGCTGCATCAGGCATTAAATCTTTCCGTAAAATGTTAGATTTAAATGAAAAAGTTGCGCCACTTAAACGTAATGTCACGATTGAAGAAGTGGGTAATGCTGCATTATTCCTATGCTCACCTTGGGCAAATGGTATTACTGGCGAAATTATGTATGTTGATGCTGGCTTCAATACAGTCGGTATGAGCGCAGATTTAATGATGGATGGTGAATAATCATCTGTCAGTTCCCTCTTCCACAGGGAGAGGGTTAGGGTGAGGGAGTTAATAAATAACCTGAATCCTGCTTAAGCCAATCATTCCATGACTTGAATGGTTGGCTTGTTTTGATGACATAATTGGTAAGCACATAAAGAAGCATAAATTCCAGCTAAGTATCCTTCAATGCTTCTCGCTTTACTCGTCACCAAATGATATTTCCCTTTTAACAGGCTGAATAAAGTCTCTATTTTATTGCGTTGTTTTAAGTGATATTCATCTGTATTGGATAAACTAACAGCTTGCATATTCTTTCGGTGATAGGTAATTAAATCAGTACCTTGTGCTTTTAATCTGCTCTTTAATTCCTGACTGATATAGCCACGATCAGCATATAGCTTGGCTTTTAATCCTTCTACCAACCGTTCAACCATTTTAATATCTGCTGTATGCCCATTCGATAAAGCTGTACTGACCATGTCTCCTGACTGATTCATGATTAAATGCAGCTTACAGCCAAAGAACCATCCCATTGAACTTTTACCACGTGTTGCAATCGCTGCTAGAGATTTATGCCGTTGAATGCGCTGATTTTTGCATACAGGTAGTGTCGTCGAATCGATCCATAAATAATGACTCTGACAATCTTTCATCAAGGCAAAATGTAAAGCATGGAGTGCCAATTGATGTGCTCTGATGAGATGAATCATTCGTTGGTAACACGGTAAATATCTAAACAGTTGACTTTGATTTTGCTTTAATGAAAAGAAGAAGGCTTCGAAGTTATTGAAATGAGAGCATTTATACCAAATAGCGATAAATACAATTTCTGAAATTTTCAATTGAGAAGACCGCATTCTCAAACGCTTGTTGTTGTGTTTTAAAAATTGCCAATAGCTTGCTTCAAATTTCTGAAAAAAGTCATCAATGATGCAGAAGAAATATGTAAAATCGAACATGGTAGCTGAAGGCATAGGTGGTGTGGTAACTCCCTAATGGTTTTCAGCCACCTTTTTTTCAAGCTAATTTCTTATCCGCGATTCAGGTTAAATAACCTCTCCCTGACCCTCTCCTCTCAGGAGAGGGAATAAATTGAGAATAAAAAAGACCGCATATGCGGTCTTTTTTATATCAGGTTGGCTTAAATGATTAAGCCTGACCTTCAGCGGCGGCAACTTGAGCACGTTGCATATTCGCTTCGAATTCAGCATCGAAGTTAATTGGGGTAAGCAACAATTGCGGGAAGCTTCCTTTAGTCACCATGTCATTTACCGCTTCGCGTAAGAATGGGAACAGAATATTTGGGCAGTATGCACCCAAGATATAAGGAAGACGTTCTTCTTCAACGCTATCAACCAAGAAGATTCCAGATTGTGTTACATCAACGATGAATGCAGTTTCACCTGCGTTATTCGCTTGAACAACCACTTGTAATGAAACTTCATAATGTGTCGCATCAATTTTTTCTGCAGAAGAAGACAGATTGATATTTAATTCAGGCTGCCATTCTTTGGTAAATACTTGAGCCCCAGGTACTTCAAAAGAAATATCTTTAGTATAAATACGTTCAAGTGCTAATTGTGCTTGAGCTTGTTGTTCACTCATTTTTTAATCCTTAAGATGAGGGTGACTTAATGAAAGTATTAAGCCAATAATTCGTTGAGTTTTCCTTCACGCTCTAAAGCATAAAGTTGATCAAAACCACCGATAAATTGGTCGTTAATAAAAATTTGTGGAACAGTACGGTGATTGGTGCGTTGCATCAGTTCAACACGTACTTCAGGCGCTTCGTTAGATAAATTAATTTCTTTATATGCAACGCCTTTACGCTCAAGAAGTTGTTTTGCGCGAACGCAGTAAGGGCATACAGTCGTTGAATAAATAGTTACTTCAGCCATTAAAATAATCTCCTTAAGCGAATTACTTGCTTTTAATCAGTGGTAAGCCTTGGACTTTCCAGTTGTTGATACCGCCGTCTAAACGGTAGCTATCAGCATGACCCACTTGTTGCAAAGCTGTACCTGCGATTTGACCGAGGTTACAAATAAACACCAGTGGACGATCCGAAGATTTTAACTCTTCAAGATGGCTTGTAATTTGGCTATACGGAATGTTGCGGCTACCGCTGATATGACCTTCACGGAAGTCTTTGGCATCACGTAAATCAATCAGCATGGCATTTTTAGCTTTGACTAAAATACCCAAAGATTGTGGTGAAATCTTACGACCATGGCGTTGTCCTTCTAAAACGAAGAACAAAACGATGAGAACCCCAAGTGTTCCAAACAAGAAGGGGTGATTCCCCATAAATTCCAACCAACGTTCCACAAGTCACCTAAGTACAATTTTAAATTGCGTAGAGTATAGCTCATAAATATGGCGATCAAAATCACCGCTTCAAGGGCTAAGGGTTAAGAAAAACTAATTTTTTTGCTGAGCTTCAGCAATTTCATCGGTTAAACGTAAATAACTGTCTAAACGACGCTGCAAAATTTCACCCGATTGCGCTGCCTGACGCAAAGCACATTGTTTTTCGTGTTTATGGGTACAGTTACGGAACTGGCAATGTCCAAGCAGATTTTCAATTTCAGGAAAACCTTGCTGAACTTTGTCTGGATTCAAATGCCATAAGCCAAATTCGCGAATTCCGGGCGAGTCAATCAGTGCTGCACCTTCACCAAACGCAATTAAACGGGTAGAGGTGGTGGTGTGCTGACCCAGTGCAGAGTTTTCCGAAATGATATTGGTCTTTTGCGCAGCATCAGGAACCATGGCATTAATCAGCGAGCTTTTCCCGACACCGGACTGTCCCACAAAGGCCACAGTTTCACCCGCCAAACGATTGGCTAGTTCCGATAAATCACCACCAGATTGTGTTTGAATGATTTCATAACCTAAGGCCTGATACTCTTGCATAAGGGTCAAGATCAGATCATTTTCTTTAATCAAATCAGATTTATTCAGTACTAACAGTGCAGGAATTTCTGCATCGGCACACGCCACGATATAACGGTCGATTAAGCTGGGAGCGACTTCGGGGAAGGATGCAAACACAATCACAATCAAGCTGACATTAGCGGCGACCGGCTTAACTTTATGGTAGCGGTCAGGACGTGTCAGCAGTGATTGACGTGGATGAATCGCAGTAATAATGCCGAGTCCAGTATTTGGGTCGGCCTGCCATTTGACACGGTCACCGGTGACCAATGCTTCTAAATTGGTACGTGTATGACAGCGCCAGACACTGCCGAGTTCAATCGGCTTCCAAAAAGGTTCTGGTTCACCTGCGAGTACTTCAGGTTTGATCGGATGCTCATCAGGCGTTGATAGGGCTTGAACCTCAAGTTGACGACCATAGTGCTGTACCACCAAGCCTTCTAAATCACTTGAAGTGTCGAGTTCTTCTTGACGTGTTTGATGTTGTTTCTGAATGCGACGTTGCTGCTGTTCAGTTAAACGACGTTTACGAATTAAAGCCATTCATATCCTAAAAAAACCATGAACTAAGGATGTCAAAAATAGCATGAAGCGGGGTGCGAGTTACAGCCAAGATGCAATAAATTTGCTACTATAGCCGTTTTTAAGCCTAATAAGATTGCACATTTATGAGCAGCACTCCTGATACTCGCCTCATTTGGATTGACCTTGAAATGACAGGTCTAGATACAGATAACGACCAAATTATTGAAGTTGCAACAATTGTGACGGATGATAATCTCAATATTTTGGCGGAAGGCCCTGTGCTTGCTGTGCATCAGTCAGATCGCGTATTAAATGCGATGGATGAATGGAATACGCGTCAACATGGACAATCGGGTCTGATTGAACGTGTACGCCGTAGTAAACTCACTGCGCAAGACGCCGAACAACAAACCTTAGAATTCCTGAAAAAATGGGTGACGCCAAAATCATCACCAATGTGTGGTAATTCTATTTGCCAAGACCGTCGTTTCTTGCACCGTTTAATGCCGGAAATGGAACAATTCTTCCATTATCGTAATCTTGACGTATCTTCAGTAAAAGAGTTGGCGAAACGCTGGCGTCCAGAAATTATGAGCGGCTTGAAAAAGAATGCCTCACATTTAGCCATGGATGATATTCGTGATTCGATTGTTGAATTAAAATATTATCGTGAGTATTTCTTTATCATGAATAAAGATTGATCCTATCGGATGAATAAAAAGAGGCGTAAGCCTCTTTTTTTTATCGTTAAAAATTCTCTTTATTTCGTCTTTGATCAGGGCTATTGAATAGACTTAAAGATATAGATTATCGCATTGAGGTGGAATTTGATAAAATGCGCCGGTGTTTTTTAGATACCAGATGACGAATGACTGATCTTCCTGAAGATGATGAATATGAGCGCCGCTTTGCAGGTGTGGAAAAAATTTATGGAGATGAAGCTTTTCGTCAGTATGAACACAGCCATGTCATGGTCATTGGAATTGGCGGTGTCGGTTCTTGGGCCGTCGAAGCTTTAGCACGTACCGGCATTGCTGAGCTGACGATCATTGATATGGATGTGGTTGCTGCATCCAATATTAACCGTCAGTTGCCTGCCATGAGTTCGACCTTGGGACGTGAAAAAATTGAGGTGATGGCAGAGCGTTGTCATTCGATTAATCCACGTATCAAGATCAATCTGGTGGATGATTATTTAACACCCGAGAATGTCAAAGAACTGTTAGAAAACAAACCTGATGTGGTTCTCGATTGCATTGATGATGTCAAAGCCAAATTGGCGTTAATGCTGCATTGCCGATTTAATAAAATTCCATTGATTGTGTCAGGTGGTGCGGGTGGTAAGCTGGATCCCTTAAAAATTCGAGTTGCAGACTTGTCTAAGACAGAACAGGATCCGATGTTGGCAAAATTACGCAGTCAGTTACGTGCCAAGGGGATTTGTAAAAAGCCCAAAGAGAAATTCGGTATTACCTGCGTATATTCGATTGATAATCCATTCTCAAGTGCCGATGTATGCCCAAGTTCCGGCTTACGTTGTGGCGGTTATGGTTCAGCCGTGGTGGTCACTTCAAGTTTTGCCATGGTGGCTGTGTCAGAGGTATTGAAAAAGCTGACAGTTAAAAAAGCGAAAACGGAAGCATCAAAATCATGAGCTAAACCCGAGTCTGTTGATCTTTAAGCTGAGCATTAAATACATTTGAACGCTCCTGTTAAATTTCAGCAGACATTGCTGCTATTCATAAAAATTAAAACATTTGAAGCAGAGACATTTAAGCAAGTTAAAAATAGTTCAGGTATGTGAGCAACTGTAAAATTTATTGCTAATCAGCCTTTAATCAATCTAAAGATAAATTCGACTTCTTAACTCTCTTTATAAGCAAATTCTTTTTCGTTGTTTCTTATGATCTTTAAGCCAATCTTTTATTATTCAAATGTATAAGTTGAGTAAGGTGGGATATCCAAAGTGAAAAATATCACTACTCTAGTAAAGAAGAGAATACACAAAATTAAATAATTTCTTATTTCTAAAGTTTAGCTTCAGGAGAAGAGCAATGACGGATAATCATAATCGCGAAAAATTATGGCAACTAATCAAGGAAGTACGATATGCCATGATCAGTCATACGACTGAAACCCAGGAATTACATTCACAACCGATGACCATGTTGAATTCCGAGAAGACGGAGAAGATAAGCGAAGGTCACAGTCTGTATTTTATCATGAGTGATAGCAATGATCTGGTGAATGCAGTCAATTCAGGGCGTAATAAAATTGGATTATCTTATGCCAAACCCGCTGACGGCATTTATGTCTCGATTAGCGCACATGCCCATATCAGCACAGATGCAACCTTGATTGATAAGATCTGGAATCCGTGGGCTGAGAACTGGTTTGAAGGAAAGGAGGATCCGAGCATACGCATTTTGGTTGCTGAAGCGGTGAGTGCGGAATATTGGAACGTGACCGACAATAAAGTGACTCAACTTTTTAAACTGCTTAAAGGCAGTCTTACTGGTCATGCCGACGGAGTAGAAACGGATCACAAAAAACTAGACTTATAATCCGCTTATCTTTCAGCTTATTTTTAAGGCTAATAAAAACAAAAAATAAGAAGAACATGTATAGATAAGAGACGTGTTCTTCTTTTTATAGCTATTGAGCTGAATTTTTTAGCATCTTTATAAAATTTAAAGTCCAAAATAATAAGCCAACAGACAAATCACGATGGTCAACAAAATCAGTTTAATCACCCCCGATGCACCGACTTTATGTGAAGCAGCTGCTTTGTGGGTTTTTAAATGGGGTGATGTGGGCGAAGTGGCATGTGCACCGTCTAAAGGATTGGCAATTTCTACTTTACTCAGTTTTACAGACTGATAATGATTGGAAACTTTGACAATAAATTTGGCTCTTAAATCATCCAGTTTTTGCGAAAAATGACGCAAGTTGAGTTGTTCTTCAGGACTCAATTCGCTGCCATCAGCATGAAACGGATGTTGCAGTTTGTGCTGAATGTAAGTCGATAAGGCTTCTAAACGATGTAAGGTGGTATGGGCATAATCGGCTTGGTATTCACTTGGTAGTAAAGGCAGATATTTACTTTCAAGCAAAAGTGAGCCATCGGCATTTTCGGTCTCAGCTTGAGGGATGCCGTAATAAGGAAAATCCCGGTTTGCGGGTTCGCTAAAGCCTTGTGCAAATTTGCTGTCAAATAATTCGTTATCGGTATAGGTCTGAATATCATCCCAATTCGGCTGTTGTAAATCGGCATCGATACGTTTTGCAAGCTTGGGATTTAACTCAAAACGCCAAAATGTTTCCTGACGGCATTGTTCCTGTTGGGGTTTAGGCGCTTCATAGTCATTGTCAGCGCTATACCATTCGGGTAATTCTTTACCAAAAATCCATGCGGTTTTTTTGTTATGTTCATGGCTGACAATAAAATGTGGAATCGCGAGTAGCTCTACATTGGCATTCGGATTTTTTTCGTCAGTTAAAAGACTCGAACTATGCAAGCTAATACGGTGACTGCCTTGTTTTTTCAGGCCTTCAAGCCAGATTTGAAAATGTTGCGCCAGTAAATGTTGTGACATGAGATCACGGAAACGCAAGTTATGCTGGTTAAAAATGGAATGCTGGACCCAATGGTTAAAGCTTAAATTCTGGCTGAGATACTCATTACCATACGTTACCAAAGTCAATTGTTGTTTCCAAATTGGATCGAGTGCCATTGTTATTGATCTCATGAATAATGGCTTTATCTTATACTTTTTATAAATCTGGATGCCAATCTAATTTTCCTCTACAGGGAACTTCATCAATACGTTCAAAAACTGTTAGAATATGGGGTTTTATTATATTTTTAAATTGTTGCTTTGAGAGTTACTATGTCACTGGAAGCCCTGACCACTGAAGCGCTCGCTGCGATTGCAGCAGCTCAAGACCTTGCTACACTCGATCAAGTACGAGTGCAATTTACAGGGAAGAAAAGCCAGCTCGCGGAACAATCGAAGGCACTCGGTAAAATGGATCCTGAAGAACGTAAAGTTTTTGGGGCGAAAATTCACGCTGTACGTGAAGCCATTACGGGTGCATTAATGACACGCCAGGCGGAATTACAAAAAGCTGCACTAGAACAAAAACTTGCTAGCGAAATGATCGACATTACCTTGCCAGGTCGTGGTCAAAGTGTGGGGAGTATCCACCCGGTGACTCAAGTGCAAGAACGTATTTGCCAATTCTTTACCAAAGCAGGTTTTACGGTTGCGACAGGTCCTGAAGTTGAAGATGATTATCACAACTTTGAAGCATTGAATATTCCGGGTCATCACCCGGCACGTGCCATGCATGACACGTTCTATTTTGATGTGAACCATTTATTGCGTACCCATACTTCGGGTGTGCAGATCCGTACCATGGAAACTCAACAACCGCCGATTCGCATTGTCTGCCCGGGCCGTGTCTATCGCTGTGACTCGGATCAAACCCATTCGCCAATGTTCCATCAAATTGAAGGCTTATACATTGCGGAAAATACCAGCTTTGCGGAACTGAAAGGTTTGTTGATTAACCTGTTAAATGAATTCTTCGAAAAAGATTTAACTGTACGTTTCCGTCCATCTTACTTCCCGTTCACTGAGCCAAGTGCCGAAGTGGATATTATGGATGAACGCGGTCGTTGGTTAGAAGTTTTAGGTTGCGGTATGGTGCATCCGAACGTGCTTCAAGCAGCGGGCATCGATCCTGAAAAATACAAAGGTTTTGCTTTTGGTCTGGGTGTAGAACGCTTTGCAATGCTTCGCTACGGTGTGAACGACCTGCGTATGTTCTTCCAAAATGATGTGCGTTTCTTACGCCAATTTGCTTAATGGTTTAAATACAGATTTAACAATTTAAAGGTTTATAGAAATCCCCCTAAATCCCCCTTTAAGAAAGGGGGACTTCCACAGTCAAAAATAGATTGCGTGGCTTTCCCCTCTTTTTTTAAAGAGGGGTTAGGGGAGATTAAGGAAATTGAATTTATGAAAATTAGCGAAAATTGGTTACGCACTTGGGTCAACCCAGCTATTGATAGTGAAAAACTGTCTGATCAATTGACTATGCTTGGTCTGGAAGTTGATGAGTTGGCTCCAGCAGCTAAACCATTTACAGGTGTGGTTGTAGGTGAAGTTCTGACTGTAGAACAACATCCTGATGCAGATCGTTTACGTGTAACCACAGTAAATATTGGATCAGGTGAGCCTTTACAAATTGTCTGCGGTGCGCCAAATGTACGCGCAGGTATGAAAGCGCCAGTGGCAACCATTGGTGCAGTATTGCCGGGTGATTTTAAAATCAAGAAAGGCAAGCTTCGTGGTATTGAATCACAAGGGATGCTTTGTGGTGCTTCAGAAATCGATTTAGAAGATAAAATCGATGGTTTGTTAGAGCTTCCAGCAGATGCACCTGTAGGCGTGAACATTCGTGAATACTTAGACCTTGATGACAATGTCATTGATATCAGTATCACGCCAAACCGGGGTGACTGTTTCAGTATTCGTGGTATTGCCCGTGAAATTGGGGTAATCAATCAACTTCCAGTCACTGCACCTGAAATCAAGGAAGTGGCTGCGACCATTTCTGATGAGAAAAAAGTTGTTATCGATACTGAAGGTTGCCCACGCTATTTAGGCCGTGTCATTAAAAACGTCAATACCAAAGCGGCGACACCGGTATGGATGGAGCGTGCGCTTGCTCGTTCAGGCATTCGTCAGCACAGTATCCTGGTCGATATTACCAACTACGTCTTAATTGAATTGGGTCAACCACTTCACGCATTTGATGGCGGCAAGGTTCAAGGTGCAGTACATGTGCGTCAGGCAACGGCTGCTGAGAAACTGGTTCTATTAAACGAACAAGAAGTTGAATTGACTGAAGATGTGATGGTGATTGCAGATGATGCAAAAGCTTTGGCGATTGCCGGCATCATGGGTGGTCTATCTTCATCAGTTACCAATGAAACCACTGAAATCTTCCTTGAATCTGCTTTCTTCGCGCCATTACATATTGCTGGCCGTGCACGTCGTTATGGTTTACATACCGATGCATCGCAGCGTTATGAACGTGGCGTAGATTTTGAATTGCCATTGATGGCCATGAACCGTGCATCTCAGCTGATTGCTGAATTGGCAGGTGGTGAGTTTGGTCCAATTACGGTTGCAGAAAAAACTGAACTTCTACCAAAACGTGATGCAATTGAATTGAATCAAGCTCAAGTAGATCAATTGTTGGGTTATCGCATTGAAAGTGACTTTATTACTGATGCATTACAACGTCTCGGTTGTGTCGTAACGGTAAAAGCACAAGGCGAGTGGAGCGTTGTTCCTCCTTCACACCGTTATGACATGGCCATTTATCAAGACCTGATTGAAGAGGTGGCGCGTATTCACGGCTATGACAATATTCAAATCAGCCTGCCTGTGATCGATGTAAAACTTGCAAAACATCAAGATCAGTTTGAATTGCCTCAACTTCGTCAAACATTGGTAACTTTAGGTTATCAAGAAGCGATCAGCTTTAGCTTTGCCGATGCCAAACTTGAAAAACAATTGAATCCAAATGTTAATCCATTGATGTTGGCAAATCCGATCTCAAGTGAATTGGCTGCGATGCGTTCGACGCTGTTATCAAGCTTGATTCCATGTGTACAGTACAATATCAACCGTCAGCAAAGCCGTGTACGTTTCTTTGAGCTGGGTTTACGTTTTGATTATCAGGATGCAAAAAGCATTCATGATTTAAAACAGATTCCGACTTTGGCTTTAATCGCTGTGGGTGCTAAAACCGCTGAATCTTGGCATGGTAAAGCACAACCGATGGATTTCTTTGATCTTAAAGGTGAAGTTGAGGAAATTTTGACAGCAGGACGTGTTAAAGTGGAATATGTACGTTCAGAGCATAGCTGGTTACATCCTGGACAATCGGCTGAAATTCTAGTTGATGGTCAGTCGATCGGTTACCTGGGGCGCTTACATCCGTCTTTGGAAGATGAACTCGATTTGGGTATGACTTGGGTTGCTGAACTGGACCAAAAGGCTGTTTTGCAAACTTATGTATCTAATTTTACAGAATTATCACGTTTTCCATCAGTAAGACGTGATATTGCGCTTTTAATTAATGATAAGATTAATGTTAGCGAAATTCAGGGACTTATCGAAAAAACGGGTGGAGAGCTGCTAGACTCGACATGGTTATTCGATGTGTACACTGGACAAGGAGTAGAAGAAGGGAAACGCTCACTGGCATTTGCACTTCTCTGGCAGCATCCAAACCGTACATTGGAAGATGCTGAAATTAAATCAGGTATGGATAATATCCTTCAAGTGTTGGAAAACACTTACCAAGCGACATTGAGGGCTTCATGACAGCACTAACAAAAGCAGAAATGGCTGATCATTTAAGTGAGCTCACGAGTTTAAACCGTCGTGAAGCTAAACAAATGGTCGAATTGTTCTTCGATGAGATTAGCCAAGCGCTAATCTCAGGCGAGCAAGTAAAACTTTCGGGGTTCGGTAACTTTGAGTTGCGTGATAAACGTCAACGTCCAGGTCGAAACCCGAAAACGGGTGAAGAAATTCCAATTTCTGCACGCCGTGTAGTCACATTCCGTGCAGGGCAGAAATTCCGCCAGCGCGTAGGAAATGAGCAGATCGATTGATCTGCTTTTTTTATTTTAAAATTTGCGAAACTCTATCACTTGAGTGAGGGGGAAGTAGGTTGATGGCTATGACTGGAAGTAAAGTTGTAGCTGAACATAAGATTGAATAATTTTTATTTTACTGATCTTTATTTTAGCCATAAAAAAAGAGAGCCAAAGGCTCTCTTTTTTTACTTAATAATCGTAAAGATTATTGAGCTTTAGCAGCAGAAGCAGCATCAGTTGCAACAGCAGCAGCATCAACAGCTACAGAAGCAGCAGCTTCAGCAGCAGAAGCAGGAGCAGCTTCAACAGTAGCAGCAGAAGCAGCAGCTTCAGCTTCAGAAGCAGCAGCTACAGCTTCAGAAGCAGCAGCTTCAGCAGCAGGAGCTTCTTCAGTTTTTTTAGCACAACCAACGAAAGCTAAAGTAGTAGCAACTGCAGCAGCAATAGCGATTTTTTTGAATAACATGGCATCACTCTCTAAAATATGAGATTAAAAAAAACCTATGTTAGCCTGTTGAGTGCTTTTATTCTTCCTAATATTTGTTAGGCAGTAACAATGCAAAGGCAGTCTAACTGGTCTGCAAATATGCTATCACTGCATCTTTTGAATTACTACTAGGGAGCAAGCGAAAAATGCAAAAAATCATGAGAAATGAGCAATTTATTAACAGAAAATAACAATCAAGTAGAGGGTTTATATTGGATAAGTACTAAATAACTTGCTAAAAACTATGGTTTTTTTTGTATGAATATTTTAACAATCATAAGCTTGCATAAAAGTTTACAAAGAAAAAGGTCAATTGTAGCGTTATGTAAGTGAAGTCAACCAAATAAAAAGGCTATCGTTATAGATAGCCTTTTATACATAAGATAATAATGAATCGAATTAGCTGGTTGCTTTACGTTTCATTTGATCGAAGAAATCATCATTGGTTTTGGTTTCTTTCATACGGTCAAGCAAGAATTCCATTGCTGCCAATTCATCCATCGGGTGAAGCAGCTTACGCAGAATCCAAACTTTACGTAAGTTATCTTCACTCATGAGACGTTCTTCACGACGTGTGCCTGATTTCTTGATATTCATGGCAGGGAATACGCGTTTTTCAGAAATACGGCGATCAAGGGTAATTTCTTGGTTACCAGTACCTTTGAATTCTTCGTAGATCACGTCATCCATTTTGCTGCCTGTTTCAATTAAGGCAGTAGAAATGATTGTCAGTGAACCACCTTCTTCAATATTACGTGCTGCACCGAAGAAGCGTTTTGGACGTTCAAGTGCATGTGCATCCAAACCACCGGTAAGTACCTTGCCTGATGAAGGAATAACCGTGTTATATGCACGTGCCAAACGGGTGATCGAGTCAAGCAAAATCACAACGTCTTTCTTGTGTTCGACCAAGCGTTTTGCTTTTTCAATCACCATTTCTGCAACTTGAACGTGACGAGCAGGTGCTTCATCAAATGTTGATGCCACCACTTCACCACGAACCGTACGTTCCATTTCAGTTACTTCTTCTGGGCGTTCGTCAATGAGAAGAACGATCAGGAACACTTCAGGGTTGTTACGCACAATCGACTGCGCAATATTTTGTAGCAACATTGTTTTACCGGCTTTAGGCGGTGCAACAATAATTGAACGCTGACCTTTACCAATTGGAGCCACTAAGTCAACCACACGTGCAGTTAAATCTTCCGTGGTACCGTTACCCAGTTCCATCACCAATTGTTCAGTCGGGAACAACGGGGTTAAGTTTTCGAACAAAATTTTGTTACGTGAGTTTTCAGGCGTGTCGTAGTTAATTTGATTAACTTTTAATAAAGCAAAATAGCGTTCGCCTTCTTTTGGTGGGCGAATCGTACCGGTGATGGTGTCACCTGTACGTAGGTTAAAGCGGCGAATTTGAGATGGGCTGACATAAATGTCATCAGGACCTGCAAGATATGAACCTGCTGCAGAGCGGAGGAAACCAAAACCATCAGATAGAATTTCTAGAACACCATCACCAAAAATCTCTTCGCCATTCATTGCATGGCGCTTTAAGATGGCAAAAATGATGTCTTGCTTACGGTTACGAGCCATTCCTTCTAGGCCCATAAACTCGGCAATCTTGATGAGTTCGCCAATCGGTTTTTTCTTGAGTTCAGTTAAATTCATAGGGGGTCAGGTAGAATCAAAATTCTGGAATACAGATGAGGAAAGGGAGCAACATTCAGCCGCGTGCACGCAATAAAAGTAACGTAATTGTATTTGCACAATAACAATTCAGAGGTCTGATTCATTGTTTCGAAGAAAAAAGTGTAAAAACAATTTCTGTTGCCGAGCGGCGATCTTATGTGTTGTGTCTTGTAAGAAAATTGCGGATTGAAAATCCTTTATTCCTTGAACATGCAATATAAGAGAGAATACACGTTTTGTCAATTTATAGACGAAAAAAATACGCTATCCGGAGATAGCGTATCGGATTAAATTGTACTGTTTTTGAATTAGATGTTTTCTTCAATAAATGCAGTCAATTTAGATTTTGGTGCTGCGCCTACTTGCTGAGCGACTACTTCACCATTTTTAAACATCAAAAGTGCAGGAATGTTACGGATGTTGTAATTCACGGCAGTTGCTTCACAAGCAGTCACGTCAACTTTAACAACTTTAACTTTGCCTTCGAATTCTGTAGAGAGTACTTCTAATACAGGTGCAATGGCTTTACATGGTGCACACCAACCTGCCCAGAAATCGACAAGTACAGGAACGTCAGATTGTAAAACGTCAGCTTCAAAGTTTGCATCAGTTGTGTTTACGATATTGCCAGACATGGATATGCTCCAGATAAAATTTTAAGATAGTTCTATATCTATAAGTATTACATAGCCTCGTTTAACTATGTAGTGGGATATGTAGATTTTCAAACATTATATTGAGTTTGTCTAATTGATGCTCACGATATTGATAATCGTGTCATGCAATTGTCAATTATAAAAACATAAAAACTGATTCATTTGAGCTGATAAATGGCTTTTAAATTGGATGCATGTGAATTACTCTAAGCATAATTCTTATAGGTTCGTTGAATAATGTCTGATTTTTTGATTGATGAAGAGTTACTTGCTGCCATCGATATGGGGTCGAACAGTTTTCATCTTGCTATTGCACGTGTAGATCATGGCGAAGTAAAGAAAGTTGCTTCAATGTCAGAAAAAGTACAATTGGCTGCTGGTCTGGATGAAAACAAAAACCTGACTGAAGCCGCACAGCAACGGGGGTTGGCTTGTTTGGCACGCTTTGTCGGACGCTTAAGTTCAGTACAGGCGAACCGGATGCGAATTGTAGCGACCAATGCTTTACGTCAAGCCAAAAATGGTCATGAATTTATCCAAAAAGCTGCGGAAATTTTACCCAAACCGATTGAAATCATTGCCGGTCGTGAAGAAGCGCGTCTGATTTATTTGGGTGTCTCGCATACCATGGCCAATAGTGGTCGTCGTCTGGTGATTGATATTGGTGGTGGTTCAACTGAACTCATTATTGGTGAAGAATTCGAGCCAATTCATACCGAATCTTTGCAAATGGGCTGTGTAGCATTTACTAAAGCTTATTTTAGTGAAGGTGAAATTAATCAGAAAAGTTTTGATAAAGCAGTCGTTGCTGCACGTAAAGAACTTTCAGGTATTGCCAACACTTACAAAACAGCGGGTTGGGATACGGTTGTCGGTTCAAGCGGTACCATTAAAGCCTGTCGTCAAATTACCGTCAATATGGGCTGGAGCGATGAGAAGGAGAACTTGACTCGCGAAGGTCTAGAAAAACTCAAAGAAAAATTACTCAAATTTAAACATATCTCTGAAGTCGATTTTGATGGTTTAAAAGAAGACCGTCGAGCAGTTTTGCCAGCAGGGGTTGCCATTTTATATGCTGTGTTCGATGTACTCGAGTTGGATAAGCTGGTGTATTCCGATGGTGCATTACGCGAAGGGGTGATGTATGACCTGCTGGGGCGTTTCCAGCATGAAGATATTCGTGACCGAAGTGTACAAGCTTTAATGGGACGCTATAACGCAGATCCAAAACAGGCTGAACGGGTGGTGAAATCTGCGCAGTATTTATTTGATGGTGTCGCTAAGGTGCTCAATTTAAACAGTGAAGATAGTGATTTGTTGCGTCGTGCAGCCTATTTACATGAAATTGGCTTAGCGATTAGTCATGCGGGTTATCACCGTCATGGGGCGTATTTATTACAACATTCAGATATTGCCGGCTTCTCGCAAATTGACCAAAACCACCTTTCACACTTAGTTGCACATCATCGTCGCAAGTTACGCAGTGACGGCCGAGTGGATGTGATGAAGGTGGGCGGTAGCAAATTAGTTTACCTAAGTCTATTGCTGCGTTTAGCTGTTTTGCTAAATCATAGTCGTAGCGATGAGATGCTTCCTGCCATTGAATTAAGTGTCGACAATGAGCAACAATGGCAATTAAGCGTTTCTGGCGATGCCAAACAATGGCCTTTGCTTGTAGCAGACTTGCACGATGAACAAGTGCAGTTCAAGCATTGGGATATTGAATTGAATATTCAGTCGGAACAATTTATCTATTAACAAGTTACTGGTTAACAAGCTATTGTTAGTTTTGGGATAATGGTCGACCTATGAAAAATAAAGCTGCTCAATCTAAGGCATGGACAACGGTTCAAATTGCACGTCATCCGGAACGTCCGCAATTTTTGGATTATGTTGGTGAAATCTTCACTGAATTCGATGCTTTACATGGTGATCGGTTGTTTGGTGATGATGGTGCAATGATCGGTGGCTTGGCACGTTTTAATGGTCAGCCAGTCATGATTGTTGGACAACACCGTGGTCGCAGCACTCGTGAAAAATTGCAACACAACTTCGGTATGAGTAATCCTGAAGGCTATCGCAAATCACAGCGTTTGCTGGATATGGCTGAACGATTTAATCTGCCAGTATTTACTTTTATCGATACCATGGGTGCATATCCAGGTGTGGGTGCAGAAGAACGCGGTCAAGCCGAAGCGATTGCCACCAGCCTTGCGCAACTTTCAAGCTTGAAAGTGCCTGTGATTGCAACAGTATTGGGTGAGGGCGGTTCTGGTGGTGCACTGGGTATTGGTGTGGCAGACCGTGTAGTGATGCTGTCTCACAGTATTTATTCAGTGATTTCACCTGAAGGTTGTGCATCCATTTTATGGAAAACAGCGGAAAAAGCGGAACAAGCCAGTGAAGCATTGGCATTGACTGCTGAAAAACTACAAAAAATGGGTATTGTGGAATATGTAGTGGATGAAGGTGAAGGTGCGCATTTGCAACCTGAACAAGTCATGCAAGCTCTTAAAGATGTGTTACAACAGGCTTTAGAAGAATTGCAATCGATGGGTGTGAATGAAAGATGCGAAGCACGTTACCAGCGTTTAATGAAGTTTGGCAGCGACAATTTAGGTCTGGCGTCTTAAATCAAATCCAGTGCTTTCCTTCAGAGAGCACTTTTTTAATTGGATGTAGTGGCGGCATGGATTCCATGCTGCTGCTGCATTTAATGTCTTATTTATATCCTGAAAAAATCCGTGCTATCTATATAGATCACCAGTTGCAAGCAATGAGTGCAGATTGGGGACAGTTCGTATCTGATCAATGTGCTGTGCTGAATGTTCCTTGTATTGTAGAAACAGTCAAGGTGCAAGCGGGCAACCTGGAACATCAGGCACGTAGCGCACGTTATCAAGCCTATTCAAAACATTTAAAATCCAATGAAATTTTAGTTCTGGCGCATCATCAGCAAGATCAGGCCGAAACTTTAATGTTGCGTTTGCTCTCCGGTGCAGGCGTACATGGTCTGGCTGCCATGAAACAGGTCGATGTTCGTGAGCAATTTACGATTTGGCGACCGCTGCTGGAGATCTCACGTGAGCAGATTTGCCAATGGGCAATACAACTCAATGTGCAAAATATTCAAGATCCCACCAATTTAGACACCCATTATGATCGCGCCTGGTGCCGTCATGAATTATGGTCAGTGCTGCAAAACCGTTATCCTAAAATGCAACAGGCACTCAGTCGCACCAGCTATTTAATGCAAGATGCTGACGAAATTCTGCAAGAAGTATTACAACAAGATTTAGCATTTTGCGGATCAGCAACAAAACTTGATTTAAAAAAATTATGCCAATTATCAAACGCGCGTCAAAGACAACTGTTATCCGCCTGGATGAAAGGACAGGATACTTATCGACCAAGTTTTGAAATGGTGGAACGCGTATTGCACGAAGTGATTGAATCCAAGTCCGATGCACAGGCCGCATTGCACTGGAACCAATATTATTATGTGCGTTATCAGCAAAAACTTTATCGTTTAAGTCCTGAAGAATATCTGGCTGAAAAAAATCAAAGCCATATTTCCGAACAAACCGTCTGTCTGGAATTAGGTCAAAAAGTGAAAGTCCTTTCAGGAGAGTATCTTGCTGAACCAGAAAAAATAGGTTTATCAGCATCATTGCTAGCTAAAAAACTGAATTTGGTGATGCGCCAAGGTGGAGAAAAAGTTCATTTGTATGGACGAGTGGGGGCTTGGCCGTTAAAAAAAGCCATTCAGGAAGCACAAATTTTTCCTTGGCAGCGTTATAGAATTCAAATATTAAGCATAGATAATGTTATGCTTGGTGTTTTTACACCGAAAGGGTTTTGGTTGGCTCAATCTGAATATTGTGAAGTCGGTGGTTGGCAACCAAATTTGATCTCTTAGTTAAAAAATTCTAATTCGAGTATGATTCATGAATGCAGCTTTAAATTGTAATATTTGTTTTATTGGTGGCGGTAATATGGCTCAAGCCTTAATTGGCGGACTTATTTCGCGTGGTTTGCCGCCAACACGTATTACAGTTTCTGATCCGGTGGAAAAAGTCCGTCTTTTATTAGAAGAAAAAGATGTGCATGTCACCGATGACAGTATTGCTGCCATTCGTGATGCCGATATCGTACTTTTTGCGGTGAAGCCACAAGTGTTGGCCAGCGTATTAAAACCACTTAAAGGTTTATTTGACGGCAAATTGGTGATGTCGATTGTTGCAGGGGCAGAAATTGCAACCATCGCAAATCTGTTAGACACTGATCGAATTGTTCGTGTTATGCCGAACACGCCTGCTTTGGTACAAACTGGGGCACATGGTTTGTATGCAAATGACGCGGTTAATGCAAAAGATCGTGAGCTTGCAAGCCAGGTTTTAGCAGCAACCGGTTTAACCCTTTGGGTAAATTCAGAAGCGCAGATTGATGCAGTGACTGCCGTGTCTGGTTCTGGTCCAGCCTATTTCTTCTATATGATGGAAAGCATGATTCGTGCAGGGAAAAACTTGGGCTTAGATGAGAAAGTGGCAACAGCCCTGACTTTACAAACGGCTTTAGGTGCTGCACAAATGGCAATCACCAGTGCAAACACACCTGCTGAGTTGCGTAAAAATGTGACTTCTCCAAACGGTACAACACAGGCTGCACTCGAAGTATTTGATCGTGCACACATCTCTCAAAATATTCAGGCCGCTTTGGCTGCAGCTCAAAAGCGCAGTCAAGAACTTGCTCAAGAGCTAAGTGAAAGTAGCAAATAACTCGTTTTTATTTAGGAAAGTTCCAGTATGGGTGCAAACTCTGCGCTAATTTTTGGCATTATCATTAACGTAGCGATTTTGCTCGTGTTCTTCCGTTTTCTCATGCAGTTGGCAGCGGTGAATGCTTATAATCCAGTGGTCATGTCTACGGTAAAAGCCACGAAAATCGTTGATGTTTTTGGTCGTATTTTTCCCACTGTAGCAAAAGGTCGTGTCAATTTAGCGGCCTTGGCATTGGTGGTACTGTTATATTTACTCAAGATTTTTGGGGTGATGTACCTTTCAGGTGCCATGCCGAATAGTCCTGTGCATTTGGTGATTTTGACTTTTGTCACCATGATTCAGGACTTGATCCGTTTCTGTCGTTATTTAATTTTTGCGACGATTATTTTAAGTTGGGTAGTGATGTTTACACAGTCACGTTCACCTTATATTGAAGTGATTCAAGAACTGGCAGAACCACTTCTTGCACCATTCCGTCGTATTTTGCCGAATATGGGGATGATTGATTTATCTCCAATCATTGCATTTTTGACTTTGTATATTGCTGAAATCATCATGAATCAAGTGGCGATTGTGCTTTTGACTGGACTATAACATTCAAGTAGTAAAAAAGGACTCTATGGAGTCCTTTTTTATTGTGAAATAAAATACTTTTAAATCAGGATATTGGTGAATGAATAGCGAACTTGAACCTCAATTTATGCTTATTGATCATGAAGCTGATGCATATTTGGCAACCATAAAAATCGCAAGAGAATCATTGAATATTTTTAAAGAAAATTTAGAAAAAGTATCTGAATGTGATTTTGCATGCGTCAAATTTTATATTCCAGTCAGCCTTGATTCCGAAGAGGGTGCGAATATCTGGCTGATGACGCCATTTTTTGAAGATCACTTTTGCTTTGCACGTCCTTTTGAATTGCCAGAAGAATTTACATGGATTCAGATTGGACAGTGGCTGAAATTCAGTGAGTTTGATCTTTTGGATTGGTATATTTTAAAGCAGAATGGGGAAATGATAGGAGGATATTCATTACGCCATCAGCGTTCCAAGCTTTCTGCAGAACAGCAGGTAGAATTTGATCAGCGTGTAGGAGTAACCCGATTTATTGATTTATAATCTTTTTCTATGATGAAATAAAAATATATTTGATTGAATAAAAAGGATTTTTTACGATATATCGTGTATGTAGTTTAAATGGAAAAGTTCTTCAAGTTGATTAAAGAACTTCTCTCTTTTGGATTGAAAATACATTTTGAGGAGGCTCATCATCTATAAAGATGAAAAATTAATTTCCCCGAACCCCTCTTTATAAAAGAGGGTAAATTTCTGGATTAGTGTGCCTCATCCCAATTCATGCCTTTGCCCACTTCCACAATCAATGGAACTGAAAGTTTCACTACAGATTGCATCACTTCAGCCAGTTTCGGTGCCAGTTCATCGGCAATGTCGGCATCGACTTCAAATACCAATTCATCGTGTACCTGTAACAGCATTTTAGCCTGATCTTTCGGTAACATTTTATCGACTTCAATCATCGCCATTTTAATGATGTCGGCTGCACTACCTTGTAGCGGTGCATTGATTGCAGCACGTTCAGCGCCTTTACGAACCATCATGTTTCGTGCGTCGATATCCGGTGTATAAAGGCGACGACCTAAAATCGTTTCAACAAAACCTTGTTCCAAAGCCACCTGACGCGTACGTTGCATATACTCATAAATGCCCGGATAGCGGTGGAAATATTGCTTGATATAGTCTTGCGATTCTTGGCGGGTAAAGCCCAGTTGACGAATCAAACCAAATTCAGACATACCATATAAAAGACCAAAGTTGACGGCTTTGGCTTGACGACGTTGATCATTGGTGACATCTTCAAGCGCAATCCCCAATACTTCAGCCGCGGTACGGCGATGCACGTCTTGACCATGCTCAAAGGCATCGACCAAGGCTTCATCCTGAGAAAGATGCGCCATTAAACGTAATTCAATTTGTGAATAATCAGCTGCAAGCAGTACACGGCCTTCAGGTGCAATAAAGGCTTTACGAATCTGACGACCAATTTCTTCACGCACTGGAATGTTTTGCAGGTTAGGATCAGTCGATGACAAACGGCCTGTTGCCGTTAAAGCCTGATGATAACTGGTATGCACACGCCCGCTGTCATTGTTGGCCTGTTTTTGTAGACCATCGGTATAGGTGCTTTTGAGTTTGGAAAGACCACGATATTCCAAAATTAAAGCGGTAATCGGATGGTCAATTTTTTCAAGGATACTTTCACTGGTACTGTATTGGCCAGTCGCTGTTTTTTTGCCACCTTTGAGTCCAAGCTTGTCAAATAGCACTTCACCGACCTGTTTGGGTGAGCTGACATTAAAGCTTTGTCCTGCCAATTCGGTAATTTGGTTCTCGAGGTTTTGAATGGTATTTGAAAATTCTACACTCAACTGATCCAGGAATTTCAGATCAAGTTCGATGCCGTTTTCTTCCATAATGGTCAGAACACGCGCAACCGGCATTTCAATATTGAGCAAAATATTGTTCAGCTCAGGGATAGCCTGTAACTTTTTAGACAAGACTTCGTATAAGCGATAAGTGACATGCGCATCTTCAGCCGCATAATGTGCAGCTGTTTCAATATCAATTTGATTAAAGGTTTTTTGTTTAACCCCTTTGCCGGCAATTTGTTCAAAGGTGGTGGTCAAATGACTCAAATATAAACGCGCCACATCATCCATGCCGTGACGGGTCGCCACAGAATTTAAAACATAGGATGCTAGCATGGTATCAAAATACCAGCCTTGCAGTTCAATGCCGTGATTTTGCAAGATGTGAGCATCATATTTCAAATGATGTCCAATTTTTTGGATTGAATCATCTTCTAAAATGGGTTTGATTTGCGCAAGGATGGTTTCACGATTGAGTTGTTCCGGTGCATCTTCATAGTCGTGTGCCAGTGGAATGTAATAGGCATCGTTGGCATCAAAAGCCAGTGAAAAGCCGACCATTTCAGCGACACGATAATCCAGACTGGTGGTTTCAGTGTCAAATGCAAAACGTTTGGCGCTGCTTAAGCGCTGGAAAAGTTGGATCCAGTCTGCTTGAGTTAAAATGGTATGATAAGTGGCTTTACCAAGTTGATCATCTACACTGGTGATATCTGCCTGATCTTCAGTTTCAATGACGACTTCTGAATGTGCAGTTTTTTCAATCACTTTAGAGGTTTGTTTATAAACTGAATTATTCGGATTGTTTGGATGATCCAGAGACTGTAACTGGTTACGGAATTCAAGTTCGGTATACAGGCGACGCAGTTCTTCGACATTTGGATCAAGAAGTTTAAGATCTTCATAAGTGAGGCCCATATCCAGGTCGCAAACAATACTGGCTAATTGATGATCCAGGGTAATGCCTTCAACATTGTCTTTAATGTTTTGACCAACTTTACCTTTGATTTGATCGACATTTTCTAAAATGCCGCCAATTGAGCCGTATTCAGTCAAAAGTTTAGCCGCAGTTTTAGCACCCACGCCCGGTACGCCACGAATGCCATCCGAGGCATCGCCCATCAGGGTTAAATAATCGATAATTTGATTCGGCCAAACCCCGAATTTTTCAAACACGCCATCGACATCCATCGGCTTGTCTTTAAAGCTGTCTTCCAGTGTCACTTTGTCGGTGACCAACTGCGCCATGTCTTTATCGCCAGTCGAGATCAGCACTTGATAGCCTTTGGCTTCGGCACGTTTAGCCAAGGTACCAATCACGTCATCCGCCTCAGCACCTGGAAGGGTATACAAAGGAATACCCAAAGCACGGATCAGGTTGTGAAGATAGGGAATCTGCTGAGACAGTTCATCCGGCATACTTGGACGGTCACCTTTATAAATCGGTGAAAGCTGATGACGGAAAGTCGGTTCAGGGGTATCAAAAATCACCGCCATATGGGTCGGTTGAATACGACGCATCAACTTTTGAATCGCAGAAATGGCACCACGAATTGCGTTGGTCTGTAAACCAGTCGAAGTGGTTAGTGGTGGCAGTGCATGGTATGCACGAAATAAAAAATATGAGCCATCGACCAAAACAAATGGTGGCATTGAAGGATTCCTAATTCAAATATCGGGCTTATTGTACGTGATTTTGCACATGAACATAGCCACATCATCAAACAAGCATGTTACCGAATATCTGATGAATGCTTAAAAATCAAAGTCCGAGCTGTTGTATGATCAGGTCAAAAGGATTGAGATAAAGAAAAGATGCACAAAGGGCAGAGCGAAATCCGGATGATTTGGCTGATGGTATTGATTATTGTCGGGGTGGGGTCTTGGTTTTTAGAGGTACGGATATTCACCTATTTATGTGGCTTAGCCTTTGTCATGAGTGTGATGCAATATGTCGATGCCATTCAGACACCGGCAGTGAAAATTGCTGCAGAAACAAATCTTTCGGTTCAAGAAAGCTCTAAAGTTCCTTTATATCTTTGTTCAATTGTTGCCCTTGTCGGTGGTGCAATGGAGTGGAGTTTTGTCGTGGGACTGGGCATCACGGCGTGGATTTTTTTCTTTCTGAGGTGGTTGCGCCATTTAGAAGGTTTATTAAGCCAAGTACAAACGCGATTACATCAGACGCCAAGAAACCTATCTTCTACTGTTGAAAATCCATCCCCTCAACTTCCTGAATCTCAAACTGTCTCACCTTCATTGGAACTGATTGATCAGTTAAAACAGTGGATCTTTCAAGGAAATCCTGTTTTAAAAGCAGCAATATTGGTACTGGTGATTGGCATCGTATTATTGCTGCGTTTTGCTACCGAACATTGGCAACTCAGTCTTGCACTGAAGCTGGCGATTGTTGCGGGCATCAGTGCCGCAGTGACCGGACTCGGTTACTGGTTGCAGACTAAAAACCGCAGTTTTGCACTGGCCTTAGAAGGCTTGGGTTTAGCGGCATTATTTTTGACCCTATTCTTTGCTTATTACAATGCCGTGATTCTTACTCTAGGCATGGCTGCCTTGTGCTTTGCTGCCATTATGGGCGTGACACTCGCTCTAAGCTTAAAACAGCAATCAATTGAACTGGCACTGATGGCGCTGATCATTGCTTATATTGCGCCATTTACCCTACCGGTTCGTAATGCCACCGCCATTGAACTGATTGCCTATTATGTGGTGATCAATCTTGCCGTTGTCGTGTTAAGTACATTACGCCCCTGGAAAATCCTCAATCAAATTGCCTTTTTAATGACCGTGATTGTCGGGGGAGGCTATGCCTTTTATCAGGGGGAGGAATCCGAACGAAATACGTTAACGCTATTGGTTGCTGTGCATACCGCAATATTTGTCTGGCTGAGTTTTCGTTTTAGCCAGCTGATTGCCAAAGATGATCTTACCCAATTTAAACTCAAACCTGCTTTGGATATTGCCCTGATTTTTGGCGCACCGATTGTCGGTTATATTTTTATTTATTTAATGTATTTTGATGAAATGCTACGACAAGCTGGTGCAAGTCTGGCTTTTGCAGCCGTTTATGCAGGTTTGTATCAATTGTCGAAACGCAATCAGGCAGTGCAGCTAATTTCACAAAGCTATTTTAGTTTAATGCTGATTTTCCTGGCCCTGATTCCACCGATTCTTTTACACAAGCAATGGAGTGTCATTGGCTGGGCAGTGGAAGGGCTGATTATTTTTACTTATGCCTTGTATCGCAAGTCTGAGATCAGTCGTTATCTTGCAATGGGCTTATTGATTGTTGCCGGATTATCCAGTTTGTATTACTTGGTGGAGCTGAATGAATTTCCACGAGATATGTATTGGGGGCTGTGCCTGAGTTATTTTGCCGTGGTTTTGGTCGCCAATAGCCGAGAATCTTTTAGGAATCAGCTGACCAATTCAACCATCGCTTTTCACTGTTTGCAGATGCTGTCTGCAACCACGATGTTTATTGTGCTGTTGCTGGATGAAATTGACAGTCCTCGCCAGCTTGTGATGAGTCTGTTGATTGTCAGTGGATTCTATCTGCTGATGAATGAAGTCATGTTACGTTGCAAAGCCACATGGTCATGGTTATTTCCCAAATGGTTGGGTTTAATTCCAGTCTTTGTTTTTGCTCTCATTATCGTGATTGATCAGAGCAAGCAGGGAGTTATTGTTTGGTTGTCTATGTTTGATCGGGTCGGTTTTGCACTCTCTGGCTTGATGCTGACCGCATTATGGCTGCGTCCGATGTTGGGTGTGCGGACTGAAAAAGAGTGGGGCAGTTTTGGGACGCTAACCAGTCTCGCCATGACTAGCTTAACTTTTTTTCCGAGCATGCCTTATATCAGTGTGGTGATTTTGCCTTTGCTGTTCTGTGCCTGGTGTTATTGGCAGGTGGATAATCCAGACTGGAAAATGTTCTGGCAAGCGCGAAGTAGTTTGCTGCTGATGGCAACCTGGATTGTCTGTTCGCAACTGTTTACCGAGCAGGCTTTCCAAAGCTATTTTCTACCGATTATTAATCCATTTGATCTGGTGAGTATCGCCATGTTGGCGTGCTTTATCTGGATGCTGTCATTGCAGGTTAAATCGGGCTTAGATAAAGGCATCGTGGCAGTGCTGATGGTACTCAGTCTACTTTGGCTCAGTAGTTATATTGTGCTACGCGCATTACACGTGTATTTAGGTACGCCGTTTAACGAACTTGCTTTATGGGAAGATGGCACGGTTCAACTGAGTCTGACTTTGCTGTGGGTGAGTTTGGCTTTTATGACCATGAGCTTCGCCAGTCGCAAAAAATTGCGTTCAGTCTGGATTTTGGGTGGCAGTATTCTGGTGATTGTGACCTTGAAGTTGGTGCTGTTTGATTTGTCGCATATCGGAACCTTAACCCGGGTGATTTCATTCTTGGGCGCAGGTTTTGTGATGTTGCTGATTGCCTATATTGCCCCGATTCCTGAAAGTTCTTTGCCGCAAAAATCCCCCTAAATCCCCCTTTGATAAAGGGAGACTCGAATCTAAATAAGTATTTGATTTGATTCTCCCTCCTTTTATAAAGGAGGGTCGGGGAGGATTAAATTATAAAAATAATTATTTCAACCTCGCCTCACGCTTCACTTCTTTAGCATTTGCATACGGATCAATATCTTCTTCATTTAAAGGCTGAACATTTGCAGGTCGATCAACAAAGCCCATTTTCGGCACAGGAATTTCAATATGATTGTCCAAGAAACCATTACGAATACGTTCCTGCATTTCGTCACGAACTTTTAAAAAGTTTTCACGATCACACCAAATCGCAAATAACAGTTCAATGGATGATTCTCGGAAGGCTGTTACGGTCACTGCCGGTTTAGGGTCAGCCAGAACCAGAGGGTATTTATTGGCAACATCAAGCAGGACTTCACGAACTTTAATGATGTCTTCATGAAAGTTGATGGCTAGAGTAATTGGAATACGCCGAATGGGAAACTTGGACAGATTATAGACGGGTGCACGAATCAGTTGTTCATTCGGAACACGAACATAGACATTGTCCTGAGTTAGCAGTTTGACCGAGAGCAAGTCAATCGAAATCACTTCACCCTCAATGGTATGTCCGCGAATCAAGGTCATTTGCACGGTATCGCCAATTTCAAAAGAACCTTCACCAATCAGGAACAAGCCACTGATTAAGTTGGAGGCAGAAGTTTGTGAAGCAAAACCCAAGGCTACCGTCAAAATACCGGCAGCACCTAAAAATACACTCAGTTTAAAGCCAGCTTCTTTAAGGCTTGCCATCACAAAGATCAGGAAGATGAAATAGAAAATACCGCGTCGCCAGACCAGACTTTGATGCGCATTAAAACGTGAGCCAATGGTGCGAATAAAGGCATTCGAGACAAAGCGGGCAATCAGGAAGCCAATCAGCGATAAGATCACGGCCACTAAAATTTCAGTGAGGCGTTCCGTATTGATATTGGTAAAAATGCTTTTGACGCTTTGGGTAATTTCTTTCGGAATATTTGAATCTGCCATATTACCCCCTAGAAAAATGAATCAAACATATTAAACAAAGCACTGGCTGGAGCACGTGGCGGATGCAGATACATTACTTCACCTGCATGCGGTGGGGTACGGTTTTCAATCCGAATTCGCGGCGGTCGATCCGAACCTTCATGCAAGACTTTAATTTGTGAAGTCCATAACCGTCCGGTACTTTCACTATAGAATAGGGGGAGTGCTGAAACTGGCACATTCATCCGGTCAAAACGTAATTGTTGATGACTGGTATTGTGAAATTCAATCGGGGTGACCGCACGAAAAGCCCGTGGTTTTAACTGATGCAATTCAGTCCGACCATCGACCGAAGTGGCATAGCAAATTTCACCGGTACGATGATTAGGTCCAAACCAGGTGTCTTTCGGTAAAATTACCGGAATATCAAACAGCGGATCTTTTTGTCCTTCGACAAAACCGGCAATCCATAACGGTGTGCTGATATACAGCGTCCCACGTTGTCCGGCAGGAATATAAATCGGATCAACCGGTTTGATCACCACGGAACGATCTGCCAAGCGCGGCATAAGCTGCAACTTATTTTGCGTTGACTTGAACATATAGCGTTCTACTTTGACCGGTTGTGGAAAACCAAAATTGGGATCTTCAATTTCATGCCACTTTTGTTCATAGTCGTACTGAACTGGAGGGCGATGAAATTCCAGCCGCCATTCTTGTAAGCCACGGGTAAGACGAAATAACAGTGAACCAAATTGCCATGCTTTGGGCTGATTCAATTCAAAAGTGTGTTCACCCCACCATTTTAAATTCGGGTGCTCTGGTTCGATCAATTCATTGTTTTTAGACAACGGCACATTTCCTTTATTGCTTAATCAGTAAAAACAGACTTCACGCTGTCTTATGCTTAGAGTACACTCAAATCAATTTATTCATCATTATAAACTTTGATGCAACTACTTAAACAATTACAAATACCTTATAGTTTTGCCAAGCGTCATGGCGTATTGCTGCGTTACGAGGGTGATCAGGCCTTTATTGTGCGCCGTGAAAATACGCCATTGCTGGCGATACAAGAAGCCCGTCGATATTTAGGTCATGCTGCGCAGCATCAATTATGTAGCGAACAAGAATTTCATCAATTGCTCAGTTCAAGCTTTGCCGGAGATACTGGCGAATCGCAACAAGTGGCTGCTGGTCTGGAAGATCATCCCGATTTACTCAGTTTGGCAGATTCGGTGCCTGAAGCTGAAGATCTGATGGATCAGGAAGATGATGCACCGATTGTGCGACTGATTAATGCATTATTGTCTGAAGCGATTCGCGTCGGTGCATCTGATATTCATATCGAATCTTTTGAAAAAAAATTATCCGTACGCTTACGTGTCGATGGGCAACTTCGAGAAATTGTGCAGCCTCGCCGTGAGTTGGCACCACTTTTAGTGTCACGTATTAAAGTCATGGCAAAACTGGATATTGCCGAAAAACGCGTGCCGCAAGATGGTCGCATGTCGTTAAGACTGGCTGGTCGTGAAGTGGATGTCCGTGTTTCAACTCTACCTTCATCGCATGGTGAACGTGTGGTAATGCGTTTGCTCGACAAACAAGCTGGACGTTTGAATATGACGCATTTGGGCTTGATGCAACCGGATTATGAACGTTTAACCCATCTGGTGCATCGTCCACACGGCATTATTCTGGTGACCGGACCCACCGGTTCAGGTAAAACCACCACTTTATATGCGGCATTATCCGACTTGAATGATGGCTCAAAAAACATTTTGACTGCCGAAGATCCGATTGAATATCAGCTGGAAGGGATTGGGCAGACTCAGGTGAATACCAAAGTGGATATGACCTTTGCCCGTGCTTTGAAAGCCATGCTGCGACAGGACCCTGATGTCGTGATGGTCGGTGAGATTCGTGATCTGGAAACTGCGGAAATTGCCGTGCAAGCCTCATTAACCGGTCACTTGGTGCTTTCAACCCTACATACCAATACGGCAATTGGTGCAGTCACCCGTTTAAAAGATATGGGTATTGAACCCTTCTTGTTAGCCAGTTCTCTGATTGGCGTGATTGCCCAACGTTTGGTGCGAACCTTATGTCCACGCTGTGCCACATGGCATGAGGCAGATGCTTTTGAAACCGAAATTTTCAAGCATTTACAAACAGACACTCTATTAAAATTACCGCAACCGAAAGGTTGTGATCACTGCTCGCATACCGGTTTTATGGGGCGTACTGCAATTTATGAAATTGTCCCTGTCGATGATCAAATGCGTCGTTTGGTACACGGTAATGCTGCGGAATATGAGATAGAAACTTATGCACGTAAACAGTCGGGTTCAATCCGCGATGATGGTTTGCGCAAAGTATTAGCGGGTAAAACCACTCTGGAAGAAGTACTGCGTGTCACCAATGAAGCGGCCGAATAGGCCGCTTTATTTTTGGATAGTTTATATACTCTTTACCTAAACCCTAATGGTAAAAGGCTTAGAGAATAAACAGAATAGAATTACTGAAGTTGAATTTTTCCATTAGCTTGCTCTTTCGAAAAACTCATGTTAGTGGTTAGGCTTTTTTTATCGTTGAATCCTCTAACTGTCTGAATTCCAGCTATCAAGATCAGTGAAGTTAATTATCCTTTTATTCCTTGTTATAACTGGGTATCTAGAAATAACAAAGTGTTCAATGTCATTAATTCCTGTTTTTGAGGTTATGAGACTTTCCCTGTTTTCTTCTTTGATGAGTGCTTTTTCATAATAATTACAAAGTCGTTGATTAAACCTACCGATTTTCTTATAGTCATAGTTCACTCTTGATATATCAATATAATTGTTTTTACATTGGAAATTATAAATTTTATTATCTTTGATTGTAATTAAGTCGAATTCTTTATGATTTATTCTAGTAATGCTTGTCGGTGTATAGCCTTTGGCTTCTAAAATTTTTGAAGCCTTATCTTCAAAAATAAATCCTGAATGGATTTGAAAAGTTCTATTTTTTAAGAGAGATTGGGATAGTGTTCTATATACAAAGCGGGTAAGCAAAACTACAGTCGTATAAAACTGTCCATCAATTTTTTGAAATGGCGAATAATTATTTAGATTATCGAAATATTCGGATGAAGTGATATGAAGTTTCAAGGATTTATACTTGATTGAAATGTTAGTAAATTTATCTTCCTCAATTACAACATGAAAGTCACCTTTAAGATAAATCTCTATTTCATTTATTAGTAATGAAAGTTCTTTGGACTCTATATTATTTTGTATTTTATATTTATTAAATGCTCCTTCAAATAATATCATTGCATTTATAACTTCACTGAATGAAAAAATTTTATTATGTGCTTTAGGTAACATTTCTTTCGATATAATAGTTTCAGGTCGTAAATCCATTTGGTCAATTAACGAAAGTCTTTCAGGTTCCATAAAGAAACCTTCCAGATGGTTATATTCAAAATTTCTCTTTGCAATAATCCCATTTGAATCTATTTCAAAGTCGGTTAAACAATTATTTAAGAGCAAATTGTAATATGCGGTTGTTATATTGGTTAAACAGCTATCGAGCGGATACTGTAAAAAATTCAATGTATCAAGGTAATTGATAACTTTTTTACCTTTTGCAACTTTTGGAATGAGTCTGAGTGTAGTTATATAATAAGCTCGTCTTGATTGTAGATATGCTATTGCATTTTTTGTATTGTTTAATCGTAAATTATTTCCTGTTTGGCTGAATATTCCTTGTAATTGGTAAGATGAGTCAATAGCTATGCACATCATAGCTAATTGCTGAAAGCGAATAGCAACATTTTTATCAAATTTATTTTCTAAGATAGAAAGAACAATTTTGAGTTTCGATAAATTATTAAGATCAAGAAAATTGAAGTCTAAATTTAAAAATAGATTTACTTCAATCTTATTAGATAGCTCTAAGGGAATGTTAATAATCTCGTCAATAGAACGAACTATAGATCTCCAATGGCTATAAAGATAATTTGGGTCATAATCGGCAATTGTCGAATAAAAGCTCTCTATGTGATATTTTATAGATGCAGAAAAAATTTTATTAATTTCTTCTTTTGTTAATTTTTCGATGGGTAATTTCATTTGAAATCAGTATTAAGCAGGTTTTTTTGTGTGGTCATATTAATTTAAACTGCTTTATAAATTAAATCCACTTAAAAGTTTCTGACTTTTAGGTGGATTATTTATTAAAATCAAACAATCACATTCAAAGTCACATTAATATTATTACGTGTCGCATTGGAATAAGGGCAAACAATATTCGCAGCATCCACCAATTTTTGTGCTTCGGCCTGATCCATACCTTCTAAATGAATATTCAAGGTTACTTCAATCCCGAAACCCGTCGGGATTGGACCGATACCGACTTCGCCTTCAATATAGGCATCTTTAGCGATATTGAGTTTATCGCGGTTGGCGACAAATTTCATTGCACCAAGGAAACATGCTGAATAACCGGCTGCAAAAAGTTGTTCCGGATTGGTACCACCACCCGCACCACCCATTTCTTTAGGTACGGCTAATTGGACATCCAAAATTCCATCGGATGAGATTGCACGCCCATCACGTCCGCCGGTTGCTTTCGCTTTTGCTGTATAGACCGCTTTTTCTAAAGGCATTTTTATGATCCCTGAATTTAATATGAGTGGTTATCGTGTGGGATTTTGATGAAAGAATAAGCAGTGATTTTGTAATTTTTATAAAGCAGAAATTTCAAGTTTAAAGCTGAATTGAATTAGAAATTAATAATTTTACGGTGCTGAATTAAAGGCATAGATGTACGAATAGCCTCTTGTTCAGTAAGGTCAAAAGGAACAGTAATTAAACTTGCACCTTCGCTATCAATGATATCTAAAATTTGACCACGACTATTGCTTGCACCGGCATGTCCCCAAGTTTGACGCTTTTCACCATGCCAGCCTTGTTGAGCTGCGCCTAAGACATAACATTGGCTATCGATCGCACGTGCTTGCAACAGTAACTGCCAATGCATTTGACCAGTGGTGTAGGTAAACGCCGCGGGTGCAGTCAGTATATTTGCACCTTGACTACGTAAAGTGAGTGCCAGTTCAGGAAAGCGTAAGTCATAGCAGACCATCAGACCAATATTACCGAAGGGTGTTTTTGCAACAACGATATCTGTGCCCGGTTCAAAGAATTTAGATTCCTGATATCCACCGACAGCATCACCCACTTGTACATCAAACAAATGAATTTTGTCATAACGCGCTTCAGTACCTTCTGGACTAATACATAAACTCACCGTACGTACACGACCATCAGTAATAACAGAGCCATCTGGACGGAACGGGCATGGGAGAGTGCCCGCCACAATCCAGATTTGATACTGATGGGCAAGTTTTTCCAAGCGCTGTTGAATCGCTTCGAATTGCGCTGCCGTCTCGCGTTGTTTCCCACCCGCAAAACAGACAAAGTTTTCAGGGAAAACAATCAGCTCTGCACCATCAGCTTTACTCTGTTGTATCAATGACTCGATCACGATGAAATTGGCTTCAATGTCATCTTGGGAATTCATTTGTACAACAGAGAGTAAAGTCATGTGATGGCTCTAAATAATAATTTTTATACGTTTTGTTGAGATACTTGTTCTAAAGTATCTTGTTCTTTTTGTAATTGTTTCACCAAAGGCTCAAACATATTTTGGTTACTTTCATTCAACTTCATCAGTGTTTTATGTGCATCTAAAACAGTGGTTAACATTGCGTTATGAGTAATGTGTTCTTCAATTAATTCGCGGGTACATACTTTTGGATCACCGCAGTAATTTAAGATCACAAAAACCTGACCCAAGCCCATGCTATTGGCCAAGGTAGTAATATCTGGATTGGTGGATAACATAACTGCCTGAATTTGGTGAGTCTGTTTCAGCTTTAAACCAAGCTTGGCAAGTACACCTAAAACAGTGCTGTCAATAAATGTAGTCTGGGTTAAATCTACGATTGCCCCAACGACATTTGATTGCTGTTCAATTTTACTAAGGAGTTTGTCTAGACTGATACAAGATTGGGCACGCACTTCGCCAATAAGCTTAAAAATATGCGTTCCATTCAAGCTTGCATATTCAACATGACCTGTTGACATATAAATGCCATTTGCAGAGAAGGATCGTAAAATTATCACATAGGGCTACTACAGACTCAAGTGCTCAAGAGTCGTATATCGCTTAGTTGAAAGTTAACGTATTGATTATATGGTTAATTCATTCTGCGTAAACTTAGTATTGCAATATCGTCGGCAACATGTTCAGGGGCTTGGAAGGATTGATTTTGTAAATGGAAGACTAATTTTTCAAATTGTTCATTCAGCCCACCATCGTAAGGTTCAAGTGCACCATCTGAACAAATAATAAACCGGGCCTGACGATTCAATACACATTCAAATTCTTCAACTTCAAGATCTTCAGTGAGTCCTAAAGGAAAGCTGCTGGTATTTAAAATGCGTGGCGGTTGGTTCGGTTCAAAGATAATTGCAGGTGGATAATGTCCGGCACTGGACCAACGTAGCTGATGCGTTTCTAAATTTAAAACCCCGGCAATCATCGTAATATGTTTTTCGATATTTTCTTGAACCAGCATCCCGTTGAGCTTTTTAATTAACTCGCGCGGTGTTTTAGAGCGACCATGAAAGGCAGCCATCCAGGAGGTTAATAAACTGCTGGTGACTCCATGCCCAGAAACATCAGCCAGATAAAACATAATTTCTTTATCGCTGATTTTCCAGTAATCATACCAATCACCTGACAGGTATGCAGAAGGTTGAAATAAGGTTTCAACCTTATAATTCATCAGTTCGATCGGATTAGGAAGTAGGCACTGTTGCAAATGTGCAGCTGAGGGAAGGTCGCGACTATCTTGATTACGTTTATATTGCGCATCAATTTTGAGTAATGAGGCTTCGGGATCGCTGGGCAATTTGTTCCAGATCCAACCGGCTAAAGCACCTAGCTCCCAGGCTTGGGCTAAAGCTGTGCCTTCATTTTCAAAAGCCAGCACAATCGTGGGGAGTGACCATTGATAAGTCAGATAGTCCTGTACATCTGCAATCGCTAAAATTGTGGGATCATACAAATCAATATCATCTATGTGAATCATTTGCACACTTGGAAGTGTACTTAGAACCTCATCTAAATAAGGAATATTGCGAGTCGGTTGAATGAAATACATAAAGAAATTGTATAATCCTTAAGGTAATAACGTATAGCTGTACTATAACAAGCTAATGATCAGCAAAGAAAGATACTCTGCTGATCATATTTTTAATCAATGGCAAAGACTTATTTAGTGGTTGTGTCTACATCATCATTTTGCATTTCATCTGGGTTGTTATTTTGATTATCTTCTGGCACGTCATTTTCAGTGCTATCGAGATCATCTTCAATGAACAGGCTTTCAGATTCTAGCCCTTTTTTTTCTGCAATTGCGAAATTTTTACGTTGCAAGTAAATATCACGAATTGCAGCATATTTATCACCTTGCAACACATCTTCTATATCTAAAAGTTGTGAGCGGGCATCAATGCCACCTAAAGCTTGGTCGGCCCAATAAATTCCGTCATGATCTTCCAGAAGGTATTTTTGTGGGCGGGCTTGACTGTCTACTAGGGTGCCCAATCCATCACGAAATGTACTTGGACCGAAAACGGGTAACACTAAATATGCCCCAGAAGGGATACCGTAATAGCCTAATGTGGTACCAAAATTTTCTTCTTCAGCAGTTAATCCCATACGTCGAGCTGGATCTGCAAAACCTAAAGTAGTGATGGTATTAATCGTAAATCGTCCTAAAGATTCTGCAGCACGAAGAGGACGACCTTGAATGAGCTGATTTACCACATTCCAAGGTTCGCCCAAGTTTTTGCGAAATTGACGATACGACCCACGTACATCAGTGGGTACTTTTTCTTTATATTGAACGGCTAAAGGGCGGGCCACATGACGATCTAGAACATCATTAAAAGCAAAGATCTGTCTATTCAAGGGTTGCAAGGGATCTTTTTGACTTTCAGGCTGGGTTGCATTTGCATTTACTTTTAAATCTTTCGCTTTAATATTTTTTAATTCTTTCAAGGCTTCAAGACGAGGATTTTGAGCCGTTTGGATTTTTTTTGTGGAAGCTTCTACGTTTTTAGTTGCAGTAGATTCAGAATTTTCTATCGCATCATTTGCGAATACAGGGGAAGTAAGTCCAAAAGAGAAAAGGCTAACCCAAACATAATGAAAGTGACGCATAAAAAATCCTAGAGCTTTATCGTAAGCTGGTGCTTAAAGCTAAAAATACCGAATAAAGTATATTAACAGTTCTTTGAGACATGGTATTAAAACAAATTTGATCAAAATATGTAGGAAAAAAGACGAAATGATTAAAATATACTCGTATGATAAGTAAAGTTGAAAAAAGGGGTTGCATAGTAAAATAAATCCCCTATAATGCACATCCATCGGCGGTGATGTTGATTAAAACTTGTTGAGAAACAAGGATTTAGCCTAAAGGGTTTGAATCTGGAAGTCTTGGAGAAGTTTAAAAATAATCAATAAAACCTGTTGACTTTTTAGAGATAGAGAGTAATATAGCCGACCTAGCTTGCTGCTGACGAAGTAGCAAGAAGATCATTAAGAGATTATGAAGAACAACTTGTGTG
>NZ_JABERK010000077.1:0-1482 GCF_013004315.1 Acinetobacter sp. ANC 5378 | reverse complement strand
TGTTAGAAACCATTTAAAGTGTCTGTATTCTCACCAATAAAAATGTCTAGTTTATGATGGTTTTTACCATCATGGACTGGATATAAAATATAGATGCTGATCACTATGTCTGATAAAGAAATACAACGTCTTGCTGTACTGCAAGATGTTCGAGATCATCGTATTACCCAGGTTCGTGCTGCTGAAATCCTGAATCTTTCCACCCGTCAAATTACCCGGTTATTGCAGAAGCTCAATCAAGATGGTGTTTCAGGTCTGGCGCATGCCAGTCGTGGTCAACCTGGCCATCGTCGCCATGATGAGTTATTAAAATCAAAATGTCTTTCCATTATTTCTGAACATCTGCTGGGCTTTGGACCTACCTTGGCGCATGAGAAGCTCAGCAGCATATTTGATCTGAATATCCCGGTAGAAACGGTTCGGCGCTGGATGATGGCCAATGACCTCTGGATTCCTCGATCCAAGCGCCTGAAACGTCCATATCAGCCTCGATACAACCGTGATTGCTTCGGTGAGCTGATCCAGATGGATGGCTCATATCATGACTGGTTTGAAGGACGAGCGGCCAAATGCTGTTTGCTGGTTTATATCGATGATGCCACTGGAAAGCTGTTGCATCTACGCTTCTGTGAGGCTGAAACCACCTTTGACTATATGCTTTCAACCCGAGCCTACATTGAACAATACGGCAAGCCGCTGGCCTTTTATAGCGACAAACATTCGGTATTCAGAGTCAATCAGAAATCCAGGCAAGACAGCCAGATCACGCAATTTGGGCGGATTCTGAATAATTTGAACATTGATATTATCTTTGCCAACTCACCACAGGCCAAAGGTCGTGTGGAACGCGCCAACAGGACACTTCAGGATCGTCTGATCAAGGAGATGCGCCTGGAGGGTATCAGTTCGATTGCGGAAGCCAATGCCTGGCTACCCTGCTTCATTGAGCAGTTCAATCAGAAGTTCGCCAAGTGTGCGAGAAATTCCAAGAACTTGCATCGCCCTTTAACAGAGTCTGATGTTGAACTGGATGATATGTTTACCTGGCAGGAACCGCGTAAGGTCACTAAGAATCTGACCATTACCTATGACAAATGTATTTATCTGCTTGAGCCAACAGCACTGAATCATAAGCTGGTTGGGCAATATATTTCATTTCTAGAGTATCCGGATGGTACTGTGGCCGTCATGCATGAAGGACGAAAGCTCAACTACAGCATATTCAATAAACTGGCTGGACTGCAGCAGAATGAAGTGGTTGAGAATAAAAGATTAGGTGCTGTTCTTAACCATATTCAGCAACAGCATGAAGCATTGGAAAAACAGAATAAACGTTCAAGAACAAATAAAAATATGCCGAGTCGTAAAGCTCAGAAAGCTGTTATTGAACAAAGAAAGTTAAATCCTGTGCTTGACTCTTGTGGTTAAAAACAGGACATTTTAAATGGTTTATCGCATAGACATTTTAATTGGTGAATAACA
>NZ_JABERK010000076.1:0-1333 GCF_013004315.1 Acinetobacter sp. ANC 5378 | reverse complement strand
GACAAAATGACTCCAGATGAGTTTTACTATGACCAGCTACCACAACAAAATAAGGTAGCTTAACTAGAGCAGAGTATCACTTATAAATAAGCTTTTAGTTGTTCAAACATGTGGGACCACCTCTTATGAGTACGCTAGATCAAGCAGATGTTGATGTGATGAAAGCTACAAAAACATGTGTTGCAGCAACACGCTTTCAGTATGATTACTTAAATGATGATATTACTGATGATGGTAAGATTGATTACAGCCTAACTAATAAAGTACCTCAAGCATTACGCCAAGCGATTGCAGAAGGGAAAAAGATACTTGTATTGATAAATCCACCTTATGCAGCTGCTACTAATCGTGGCAATACTGCGAATGTTGGTAATGCAGAATATAAAAGTGGGGTAGCAAAAACCAAACTTGCAGCTACTGCAATGATAGATTATGGCAAAGCAAGTAATGAATTGTTTACTCAATTTTTGGCTCGAATTGCACAAGAAATACCAAAAGCCACGATTGCAACATTCAGTACTTTGAAATACGTTACGGCACCAAATTTTGAGAAATTTCGCCAAAATTGGAAAGCAGAATATTTGGGAGGATTTGTCGTTCATAACAAAGCATTTGATGGTTTAACAGGGAAATTTCCAATTGGATTTTTGATTTGGAAAACTGACCAGAAAGCTGTTAATAAAATATTTACAACTGAGATTGTTACTGAAGTTATAGATAAAGATGCGAAAGCTATTGGCGAAAAATCGTTTTTCAATATTCCCAAGAATCAATTCCTAAGTGAATGGATAACTCGACCAAAGCCCAACAATGTAGAGGCTATCCCATTAAAAAATGCAGTTTCTCCTGCAACAGTAACTAAAGATTTACGCGGGAAAAAATGGGCAGATGGTGCAATAGGTGGAATAGACTGTGCTGGAAATGACCTTCAACACGCAGAACAACACACCGTTATTTTCTCTTCTGGCTATGGAAGTGCTGGTGGCTTCCTTATTACAGATAAAATTCTTTGGCAAGTTGCGATTATTTTTGCAGTTCGTCGTTTAATTATTCCGACATGGTTAAACGATTGTGACCAATATTTACAACCTACAGAACCATTATCTGATAAGTTCAAGAATGATTGCTTAATTTGGATGTTATTTAATAGACAAAATAGATCTGCCAGTGCAAATGATCTTGAGTGGGATAACCGGAAATGGTCTATCGTGGGACTGTTCTAAATTTTGTGTAAGTACTTAATTTTCATTTATCCTACTGAGGATAATAAAAAGAGGTACTTCACATGGATGAAGCTACAATCAAAAGTATGGCAGCTGAATTAGCTAAAGGT
>NZ_JABERK010000075.1:0-3335 GCF_013004315.1 Acinetobacter sp. ANC 5378 | reverse complement strand
CATCGGGCTATTTCCGGTTTCCTAGCAGGCATATTTTCTTCTCTATGTGCTTATCAACTCTGTCAGAAGAATAAGCCAAAAATTCATGTCGTTAGAAATTTAGCTTATCCGTAACTAGGGTTATTATAGTAATATTAAAATTAGCTGTTCCTTCACTTACACCATTTTTAATTAAAAAATATTTATACTTTTTTCTTGTAACGTAATTTTGGCAAGATTCAGGATTTAAAAGTGCATCAACATCATATCTAAATGGTGTTTCGAAACTTAAATATTTTATAAACTTCCTTATAATAGGTATAAATTTTACTTGCGAAGAATAACCTTGTAATTTTATCCATTCTTCCACATATTTAGACCAAACTTCCCACCCATTTCCTAGATTTTTAATGTATATATGAACTGGTTCAATATCAATCGCAGAAAGATAAAAGAATGGATTGCAAACATCTCCATTCAATTTATTAGCTATTATCCAATCAAGAAATCTAACAATAAAATTAACATATCTTTTTATAACTTTATTATTAGCATTACTTTCAATTTTTAAGTGAATCATAAGGTTATTAATATCAATATTATGATTTTTAAATAATTCAATTACATTTCTATATTCAACTTTTTTCAATAAAAAAGATTTAAAAAATAGATTTAAAGCTGTTTTTCTGTATTGAGAACTATCTTTATATAAATTTATCCATTCATTAGCAAGATCTTTCCATTCATTCCATTCAGCTCCATTTTCCAAAACCAACCATTTAAATTTATCTACTGAAAATACTATTTCAATATATGAATAACTTTTATATTTAACTATAAACTTTATAAAGTCTATAATTTCATTTATCATTTTTAAAGATACTGTAGTATCTAGATCATTATTAAAAATACTTTTATATATATCTTCTATTAATATCTCTTTTTTTTCAATTTTTCTTATATATAAATTTACATCAGAACATAAATTATCATTAACAATCAGGTATTTTGTAAAGAAAGTTTTTATAACTCTTTTTTTAGTTTTTATTTTATTTTCATCTAAAAAAATCCAATCTTCTGCCAAGTTAATCCACTCTTTAAAAGAATCTCCTGTCTTACCTTCAAAATCTGATAGAAATGACTTATTTCTTTTTTTATAGGGATTAATAACCTTACCTTTTAATAATGGTAATTTGTTATTAAGAATCAACCAATCACAAAATTTTATTATAATTTTACATTGACTATTTATAAATTTATGATTTAGGTTTTCTTCACCAATCATTAAATTAAATAAGTAATTATAACCTTTAAATTTATTAAAGATTTCAAAAAAATTATTAGAACTTAAATCTTTTTGTGAAATATTTTTAAAAAATCTTTTAAAACAACTTTTATCCTTAATTATATCTATACTTTGTTCACAAAGCCACTCATTAACTAAATCTTGTATACCAATCCAATCATGACCAATCGCATTTGTAATAAATTTTTCTTCTTGCAAATTCCTTTTTATTAAATCCTCTTGACTTTCTACCAACTGTGGATAGTATTCAACCAACAACCAATTTAAAAAATGTTCTGCTGAATTAGTGTAACCCCAAATTGTTTTTAAACTTAATTTTGTTTTATTTCTCAATATGGCAATAAGTTCCTTCTTAATTACTTGAGTTGAGCCTTTTTTTTCATTAAGAAAGAAATACACATCTGAAAATTCTTCATTTTTAAATATTATATAATTAAATAAGTATTTAATATCTTTCCATCTTTTTATCTCGTTTATATTATTATATTCATTAAGATAATCAGCCCAATTTTTCCAGTTTATTCCTTTTATATTTTCAAACCAATCTAGTATTTCATCCTGAGCGAAAGGGCTATCAACACCCACTTCTTCACTTACCCAATCTAAAAAAATTATAATATTATTTTTATATAATGTTTTGTTTTTTTGAGTGAGATGAGCTAAATATTTATTTAACTCTCCTTCAAATATTTCTATATTATTTTTTATATACATTAAAAAAATATTTATTTCAGATAAATTCTTTATCTTAAGATCCAGTATGGTTTTTCTAAAAATTTTTAAAGCTGCACGTTTATCTTTTATTCCCTTATCTTTAGTCTTCAGCCAATCATCTGCATACCTCTCCCAAATGGCTACCCCTTGATTCACCTCCTTTATCACTTTATCACTTTTATCAACTACTTTTAACATTGCTATTTTCCTAGCTAGCTTGTAGAACTTGTAACATAATGAATTACATCTATCTTGATCATACCTCAATGGTATACAGTATAACAAACCAAAATGGTTCTATTGTGCAACCAAAACGACATCAAAGTTAATTTATGACTATATTTAATGATTCTCAACTAAAGTTAAGATTACCTTCAGAATTAAAGCAAAAAATGGAGGAGTCGGCCAAGTATGAGAAGCGTTCTATGAATGCTGAAATTGTTTCACGTCTAGAGAATTCACTCTTGTTTCACAATGATTTATCATCAAATTCAAAGAAAAATATATTTAATCCTTATCTCTTAATTGATCGAAAATATGAAATATCTGAACGACTTATAAAATCTCTTGAATGGATAAATAGCTACAATAAGAACTTAGTAAAATATTCACATATTGCAGAAAATTGTGGCTATGAACATGCTGATATTTTATTAAAATGGTTGAAAGCTGAAATTGAGCCTAATTTCAAAGAGTTAAGACTAATAGCGGAATACTTAGGAGTAGATCAAGACTGGCTAGTACACGGTGATAACAGTATGATCCCAATTCACCTATATACTCCTAAAAAAGATCTAAATTTCTTAGAATTTTTTATTAAAGATTTAGAAAATAAGGAAATTAATGCCTTATACTTTATTAGAAATAGCTCTCCACACGATCGTCTCCTGATTCTGAAGCACTTTACAGATTGGAAAATTGAAATTTTTACGATTGTTTTAAATAAATCATCCCAAAATGATTCTAAACTTCTTAAATCTATTCAAAATTATGAAGAGTCTTTAAATAACTTTTATCAAACTTCAACTTATAAAGATGAACTTTACAGTTATTTAGTTTCTACTGATACGTTCGACCAAATTTTACAACTCCACAAACATCCTTTAGGTATTTTGAAAACTCTTAAACCTCATGTATGGTGGGAAAGTTAAATAGCCCCCGATGCGTATTCTTATGTAAACCTACCTTCTATTCCTATTCAAACCCTATCACTTATTAGAGGTGGTCCCACATGTTTGAACAACTAAAAGCTTATTTATAAGTGATACTCTGCTCTAGTTAAGCTACCTTATTTTGTTGTGGTAGCTGGTCATAGTAAAACTCATCTGGAGTCATT